>NZ_VMLO01000052.1:0-28115 GCF_013276735.1 Streptococcus sp. 1559 | reverse complement strand
AGCCGCAGGTTGCTCAAAGTACCGCTTTGAGGTTGCAGATAAAGCTGACGTGGTTTGAAGAGATTTTCGAAGAGTATAAAAGGTCAATAAATATACTTTTATAGTATAACAAAAAAAAGCCTAAAAGGCTTTGATTTTGTCTGGAAGCTGAGGGCTAGTCTTTCCTATTAAAATGCTGATCGATGACATCAACGATTTTGCCCATCACATAACTGACACGAAAATTTCTGAAGAGTAAAATTGCCCAAAAGGCTGCCATAATATAGCGGCCAGTCATCCAGGCTTCATTGAAAAAATAGGTCTCAGCAGCTGTAAACAGCGCCATAATAATAAATTGTTGTTTATTCATAAATTTATTGTATCATGAAATCTTTCTTTAGTCTTCCTCTACCTTCACTTTATCAGCCAAAAATTCAAATCCTTCTGGAATCAGACTTTCTTCTGCTTCTTTTTCAGTTTGAGAAGATTTGGCTTTGGCTGAAAAGGCTGCGCGAACTTCTTTCCATTCCTCCATGGAAATAGCTAAAATCTCAGGTGAAAAACCTGCTGCCTGACTGAGGATGTTGCCAAACATAGTGTTGAGATTGTCCCGTTTCATGGTTTGACCAGCATTAAAGTTAGACTCAAAAGCAAGAATTGCATGGTGTTCATTGGCCGCAACCGGTTGAGAACCAACCAGCAAAGCCTTATCCGGCCCACCTAGACTTTCAATTACCTCTCCCCAGGCATTCTGCAAGCGAATCAGGTTTTGACGTGCCAAATCAGGATTTTCGACAGCCTCTTGTAAGATAGATTGCACTTTATTGCGATCTACACGATAGACTGTTTTGCCCGTAGCTGGACGACTAGGAGCTGGACTTGTTGGCTTGGATACAGTTCCCACATTTGCGAGTTCTTGTTTGAGACGTGTTACTTCCTGTCTCAGCGTAGCAATTTCATGTTCAACTGCCCCAGAAAGAGCTAGTTCAGGCTTAATCTCTGCTAAACGGATGGTCATCATCTCAGCATAAATCTTGGGCTGCAAACTAGACTTAATATCTGCTAAACTCACTGTCGCTAAGCGAATCATTTCAAACAGATTTTCCTGAGGAAGTGCCAAATTTTCTACAAAGACTGGACTATGATGAGTATTTTCTCCCCCTGTTTGAACAATTAACAAGTCTCTTAAATAGTGCAAAAGGTCGGTCACAAAACGGGTCATGCTCTTACCATTATCAAAAAGAAGATTCAAGCAAGACAAAGCTTTGGGAACATCCTGTTGAGACAAGGCAGCCACATAATCATCCAAGGCTGATAGGCTAATGGTGCCAGTAATTTCTTCAGAGATGGCAGTCGTCAATTCATTTCCCTGTGTCAAACTCAGGGCTTGATCCAAAATAGACAAGGCGTCCCGCATTCCACCTTCCGCTCGTCTGGCAATGATTTCCACAGCCTCTGGTTCAGAACTGATATTTTCTTTTTCTAAGATATAGTGGATATGTTCCTTAATATCCTGTGTCTTAATTGATTTAAACTCAAAACGTTGCACACGGGATAAAATAGTAGCAGGAATCTTGTGCAATTCAGTAGTGGCCAAAATAAAGACTACATTCTGTGTTGGCTCTTCCAGCGTCTTTAGGAGGGCATTAAAAGCCCCTGTAGACAGCATGTGAACCTCATCTATGATATAAACCTTATAACGAGCAAGACTAGGGGCGTAGGTAGATTTATCACGAATTTCACGAATTTCATCCACCCCATTATTAGAGGCCGCATCCATTTCAATGACATCTTCTAAACTACCGTCCGTCACTGCCTGACAAATATAGCAGTTATTACAAGGTTCACCACCCACTTGATTGGGACAGTTCATAGCCTTAGCAAAAATCTTAGCTACACTGGTTTTTCCCGTTCCACGTGGACCAGAAAAAAGATAAGCATGACTTATTTTTTCTTGTTCCACTGCTTGTTTAAGAGTCTTAGCCACAACTTCTTGACCAACCAACTGGGAGAAGTTTTGACTTCTATATTTTCGATAAAGTGCTTGATACATTAAGATTTTTCCCCAAACATTGTAAAGTCCCATTCCGTCTTTTCAAGCAAAATAGCAACAAATTGTTCCAAATAATCTCGATCCATAGCATCGTAATCCTCAATCTCTGAAGAATCCAAATCCAGAACTCCAAGTAGTTGGCCATTCTTTATCATCGGCACCACAATTTCACTTTTAGCTAGACTGTCACAAGAAATATAGTTGGGATAGGTACTTACATCACCAACCAGGACTGTTTCCTGAAACTCAGCAGCTTCACCACATACGCCCTTGCCTAGTGCAATACGGATACAGGAAACACCTCCTTGGAAGGGACCTAAAACCAATTCCTTTCCATCGAACAAATAAAAACCTGCAAATACGGTATTCGGAAAACGTGATTTTATGAGAGCACTGGCGTTGGAAAGATTAGCCAAAACATTGGTCTCGCCTTCCAATAGGAAGGACAATTCTTCATTTAACATTTGATAACGTGATTGTTTTTCTGATTTTAACATAGAACTATTATATCAAAAAAGGAGCAGAGACAAAAGAAAAATCCCTTGTTTAGTAAACAAAGGATTTTGTGAATTTTCAATTTGATTAAAGTTCGATATCACCAAACAAATCAGCCATTGAAAATCCTGTTTGTGTTTCTGGAAGTTCGAAATCACGCTTCTCTTGACGTCTTGGACGACGTGGACGAGCAGCACGTTTTTCTTCTTTTTGTCCTTCTTCTTGAGCTGGACGTTCTTCAAGAGCTTTAATAGAAAGTGATACACGCTCTGCATCTGCGTTAACTTCAAGAACTTTAACTTGAACTTCTTGACCAACTTTAAGAGCTTCTTTTGGATTTTCAATACGTTTGTGTGAAATTTGTGATACGTGAACAAGTCCATCGATACCTGGCAATACTTCAACAAATGCACCGAAGTCAGTCAAACGTTTAACTGTTCCTTCTACTACATCACCTTTAGCCAATTTTTGCTCAACACCATCCCATGGTCCTGGTACTGTTGCTTTAAGTGAAAGTGATACACGTCCTTCTTCTTCGTTAAGATCAAGGATTTTCACTTCAATTTCTTCACCAACAGTTACAACTGATTTTGGTGAAACGTTACGTTCATGTGACAATTCAGTCAAGTGAACCAATCCGTCAACACCACCAAGGTCGATGAAAGCACCGAAACTTGTGATACGAGCAACTTTACCAGTTACAACATCACCAACAGCAAATTTACCAAATACTTCAGCGCGAGCTGCTGCTGTAGCTGCTTCAACAACTTCACGACGTGAAAGGATGAAGCGGTTTTCTTTAGCATCAACTTCTTTGATTTTAGCGTCAAATTCTTGACCTACAAAACGCTCAGTGTTACGTACGAAACGAGTATCCAACATTGAAGCTGGGATAAATCCACGAACACCTTCAAATTCTACTGAAAGTCCACCTTTAACGGCACGAGTTCCTTTAACAGTAACAACTTCTTCTTCGCGACCAACAAGTTTGTCCCATGCTTTGCGAGCTTCAAGGCGTTTTTTAGATACAAGGTATGTAACTGTATCAGTATCTTTACCAACTACTTGACGAAGTACAAGAACATCCAATACTTCTCCTACTTTAACAAAGTCATTGATATCTGCATCGCGATCGTTTGTCAATTCGCGAAGAGTCAAGACACCTTCAACACCAGTTCCAGAGATTGCAACGTTAGCTTGAGTCGCATCAACTGTCAATACTTCAGCACTAACAACATCACCAGTCTCAACTTGGCTAACGCTATTTAGCAAATCTTCAAATTCGTTCATCTAAAAAATCCTCCAACAATCAAGTTTTTTCTTAAACTTGACATACTTATAATTTTTTTCCTAAGCACCCGCAAGGACATGTTCATATCATTCACGTCTTTCAATTATAAAAATAAAATACCCTAAGATATTTTGCTTTTTATCTTGATTATTACCTAAGAACTGGGGTAGCTGGATTCGAACCAACGCATGAGGGAGTCAAAGTCCCTTGCCTTACCGCTTGGCTATACCCCATTGATAAAATGGAGAGAGAGGGATTCGAACCCCCGAACCCGAAGGAGCGGATTTACAGTCCGCCGCGTTTAGCCTCTTCGCTATCTCTCCTACAATCAACATGGACTATTATATCATGAAAATTTCAAAAAAACAAGACTTATTTTGCTAAATTATAATTTTCAATCAAAATTTCCACAGCTTTTTCCAATTTTTTATAAAAACTATCGACATTCCCATTCTTTATGATGGCAAATTGTCCATCTAATTCGGCAATTTCTCCGATAATTTTTTTACCAATGATCAAGGTATAGCCTTCAAAACTGTCTTTTCCTACATTAACTTTGGCATCTGCTACTTGAATTTCGATTTTTTTATCTTTCTTACTCATTTCATACCTCTCTTCACTTTTTCTATTGTACAAGAAAATCCTAAAACTAGCAAGAAAAAACTCTATATCAGGCTTGTCTGATATAGAGTTTTATGTAAACAACCTCAATCGGTTTAGCATAGCTAATAGTTAGTAAACAAGCATAATTGACTATCCTTTTTAGGTTATCAGTGAGTCTCACCACCTACTAACTGCAAATCCTTATCTTTGTAGTCTACAATAGCTTCAATAGCTAGCTCTATGCCTCTTACAATATCGCATAGACTCATTCCTGCAGTATTCGGCTTATTTACTACTTGTTCCATCATATATGGAATATGCATGAAACCTGCTCTCATATTAGGGAATTTTTTATCCACTAAATAAAGAGCTTGGTACATCAAATGATTGCAAACAAAGGTTCCTGCACTATTGGACACAACTGCTGGAAGTCCCTGTTTTTTAATAGCTTGTACCATCGCTTTGATAGGTAAACTACTAAAATAGGCCGATGCTCCATCAATACGAATCGGTGTATCAATTGGTTGATTGCCTTCGTTATCAGGTATGCGAGCATCATCTTGATTAATAGCCACTCGTTCAGGTGTTAAGCCGGTCCTGCCGCCTGCTTGTCCAATACAAAGTACAGCATCTGGTTGATATCGTAATATTTCTGCCTCTAAAACTTCTGACGACTTATAAAAAACCGTTGGAATTTCTACCCAGCGAACTTCGGCCCCATTAATCTCAGATGGTAATAATTTTACAGCCTCCAAAGCTGGATTAATCTTTTCACCTCCAAAAGGATTAAAACCTGTAACCAATATTTTCATTTTATTTTCCTTTACTAAAATGCGAGAAAGTACATTAAGAATATGTGAATAACAATCATTACTAGAGCAACACCTGCTTGAGACTTTATAACGCCATTCTGATCTTTCATATCCATCAATGCTGCTGGTAGAGCGTTAAAATTAGCAGCCATTGGGGTCAATAAGGTCCCACAATAACCTGCTGTCATGGCAAGAGCACCAGCCACAATTGGATTAGCTCCTAGAGCAAATACAAAGGGAACTCCAACACCTGCTGTAATAACGGTGAATGCTGCAAAAGCATTTCCCATAATCATTGTGAATAGAACCATTCCAAGAACATAGGCCAAAACTCCTATAAAGCGACTATCTGAAGGAACAATACCGCTAATCAGATGAGAGATAACATCACCAACACCTGCTACAGTAAAAATAGCCCCCAAAGCCCCTAATAATTGGGGAACAATCCCACTTGTTGAAACTTGCTGAGTCATTCGATTATTTTCTGATAACAGACTCTTAGGGTGACTATTGGTAATCACAAGAACAGAAATTGTAGCAAACAAGGCGGCAAGGCTAATCGAAATCTTGCTAAATTCTGGAATCATTTGCGCTAAGACCAACGCAAGTATTGCCATCAGCATAACTGGAATAAAAATTTTATTTTTCAATCTATTAGATTCAATATTGGCTTTCATTTCATCCAAGGATGGCAAGGTTCCGATACGGACTTGCTTAAACAATGTTAACAGCGATAATAGGATTACAATAATACCAATACTCATATTTGGCATATAGGAACCACCTATAAACGTAATAGCCAATAGAGTCCAAAATGCAGATGTTCCAAATCGGACTGGATTTGTTTTATCTTTATAACTACAATAGGCTGTATGGAGAAATTGACAACCAATCACAATATAGGTCAACTCTAATAGTTGCTTTGCCAACTCTGTCATTTTTGTTCTCCTCCCCTAGTCTTTTCTGATGTCAATTTTTTATCAAATAAATAATTGTAAATCCCCACTACAATAAGTGTTATAACAGCAACAATAATAGATGCAGAAGCAATCCCTGCATAATTGCTTTCATAGCCTAACTGATCTAATGTTCCCCCTATCAAGAGGACTCCCCCAGCACCTACAAACGTATTTTGAGCAAAGAAATTTCCAAAATTTTCATTTGCAGCCGCACGCGCTTTTATTGTCTCATCTTCAACCTCTGTTAACTTTCTACCTAATTGAGACTCTGCTGCTGCTTCTCCCATAGGTTGAACCAAAGGTCTGACAAACTGAGGGTGTCCTCCTAGACGAATTGAAAAGAAACCAGCTAACTCTCGAATAAAGAAATAAACTGTATAGAAGTTTCCAACTGTCAGACCTTTAATCTTTCGAATCAAATCAATTGATCGTTGCTTGAGTCCAAAGGTTTCTGACAGTCCCACAAGAGGTAAGGTAACCATAAAAATCGTGAGCACTCGCTGATTGCTAAATTCTTTTCCCAAAATCTCCAAAAATTCAACGAGAGAAACACCTGAAACTAAAGCTGTAACCAAACCAGCTAAGACTACTGTTGCAATTGTATCAAATTTTAAAATAAAACCCACAACAATGATTGCTATTCCTATTAATCTAATCCACTCCATATCAAACTCCTTTATATCCAAAATGACAGTATTTTTAAAATTTTATCAAGATCAATACCATTCCTTATTTAATGTGTTTTTCTAGTTCTTTTTGGTATTTGCTATTGGATTCCAATTTTTCTTTTTGCCATTTTTCAAGAGCTTCGTCATATTCTTTTGTTGTAACAATATCTTTTTGCAATCTCATTCCTTTAAAGATATATGGATCCCCCTTAATACCAACTTGTGAGTATGGTTTTGAGAATGGCACGACATTACTTACAACTGGAGAACCACCAGATGAGACTGTTGGCATCAATAATGAACTATCTGTCAACCAAGCTTGAGCTTTTGCATATTTTTCATATCTCTTCTCTAGGTCAGTGGTCTCAGAAACAGCATCTTCTAACAATTTCTTATATTGATCCAAACCAAGTTTCGCTACAACATCCTTATCTTTTCCTTTAGTAATACCAAGGTGTTTCATGGCAGAACCAGATTTTGGATCCATAATATTCAAGTAAGACGCTGGATCTTGATAGCTTGGAGCCCATCCTGTACTGTTCAAATCATAGTCTTTTTGAGAAGGAACACGCGCTTGTGAAGTGATTGTTTCCTTTTCATTATCTGTCATTTGAAGAACGTCGATAACAACATTTTCAGCACCAAGAGTTGATTCGATTGACTGTTTGAAAGAGTTGCTTTGTTGAACGGCGATGGTATCTGTTTGTTCAACTGGGACATCCAAGTGAATTGGGAAAGTGACCCCTTTAGATTCCAAGTCTTTCTTAGCTTTTTCGAACGTAGCTTTAGCCTTGTCAGGGTTGTAAATAGAGTCCTTACCGTCAACTAGCTCAACACCTTTCCATTGGTCACCGTAGTTCACCAACTCTGCTTGAGCGATTTGACCAAAGTTCTTACCCCCTGCTTGTACAAAGTTGTCAGGAACGAGGCTGTTACGAATAATCTTGTCCGCACCATCTTCACCGTTTAGCTGGGCAGCATACGAATGACGGTTGAAGGCAAAGTTGATAGCCTGACGGAAGTCCTTATTAAGCATAGCTTCTTTTGTAGAAGTCTTTTGCTCTTCGCTTGTTTTCGCAGTTTTATTGTATGACTGACGATTTACGTTAAAAGTAAAGTAATAACTACTTGAGTCCTGTGGGCTATAAGTGATTTTATCTCCGTATTCTTTCAAAGTCGAAGCAAAGTTTGAGCTGCTTGGGAAGAGACGGGCTGTCGTATAAGCACCAGAGGAGAAGCTACGGATCAAAGACTCCTGATCTGAACCATCGTAGTAGGTCAATTTAATCTTCTCAATTTTAACATTTTCTTTATCCCAGTAATTTGGATTTTTTTCATATTCAATCAACGATTTAGAAGTCAATGTTTTTAAGAAATAAGGTCCATTGTAGAGAATCCCTGCTGGGCTAACCTCTCCGTAATTCTTTCCAGATGCCTTTAAAAACTCTTCATTTACAGGCAACATCGTCGCTGTTGTAACTTTTGAATTCCAGAAACTTTCTGGCGCATTCAATGTATACTCAACTGTGTAGTCATCCAAAGCTTTAACACCAACTGCAGAGAAATCATTGGTTTCACCAGTCATATAGGCGTCCAAGCCTTTGATTGAATTTTGGATGAGAGAGACACCGTCTGACTTACCATCAGCAACGTGTTTTAGTCCTGTCACAAAGTCATGGGCTGTTACTTCTGCGTATTCTTCGCCTTCTGATGTGTACCATTTCACTCCTTTACGAAGTTTATAGGTATAAGTCAATCCATCTTTTGAGACAGACCAATCCTCAGCCAAAGAAGGAATAACATTACCATATTTATCATTTTCCATCAAACCATCAACGACATTTCCGATAATATCTGTTGTGGATGTACGCGTTGCTATGCTGTAGTCCAAGGATGCTGGATCCACTGCATAGACATAAGAAAATGTTGTCGGAGCATCTGCTTCTTTATCAGCTTTTCCACAGGCTGCTAAAAGATGTTGTGCTTAGGATAAGTCCTGTTGTTAAAATCCACTTTTTCGATTTCATAAAAATCTCCTTTAATATATTTTTAATCTACTTTTACAATCCAACCTTCTGGCGCTGGAATATCACCAAACTGAATACCTGTCAATTCATCATAGAGTTTACGAGTCACAGGACCTACTTCTGTTTCGCTATAGAATACATGGAAATCATTACCGTGTTGAATGCCTCCAATTGGAGAAATAACCGCTGCTGTACCACAGGCACCTGCCTCTACAAAACGGTCAAGGTTATCAATTGGAACATCACCCTCAATAGGAGTTAAACCCAAGCGGTGTTCTGCCAAATAAAGCAAAGAATACTTGGTAATAGATGGCAAGATAGATGGACTCAATGGTGTTACAAATTCATTATCAGCTGTAATTCCAAAGAAGTTAGCTGATCCGACTTCTTCAATCTTTGTATGTGTTGATGGATCTAGGTAGATAACATCTGAGAAATGACGTGACTTGGCCAATTTCCCTGGCAAGAGACTGGCAGCATAGTTTCCACCAACCTTAGCCGCACCTGTACCATTTGGAGCAGCACGGTCATATTCATCCTGAATCAAGAAGTTGGTTGGGACCAAACCACCCTTAAAGTAATTTCCAACTGGCATAGCAAAGATAGTAAAAATATACTCCTCTGCTGGTTTTACCCCGATAATATCTCCGACACCAATCAAAAGAGGGCGAAGATAGAGGGTTCCACCTGTTCCGTATGGTGGTACGTATTCTTCATTGGCACGGACAACTGCTTTACAAGCTTCTACAAACATTTCTGTCGGAACTTGTGGCATCAAGAGACGGTCACATGTCCGTTGCAGGCGTTTGGCATTTTCATCAGGACGGAACAGTTGAACACTGCCATCCTTAGTACGATAAGCTTTCAAACCTTCAAAGGCTTGTTGACCATAGTGAAGACTTGGAGAAGACTCTGAAATATGCAAGGTTGCATCTTCTGTAAGTTCTCCTTGATTCCATTGTCCATTTTTAAAATGAGCAATATAGCGATAAGGTAATTTCATATAGGAGAAACCAAGGTTTTCCCAATCAATCGTTACTGTCATATTCCACTCCTTATTCTAAAAACCTATTTCTTATATTCTACACTATTTTTCTAAAATAGCAAGTATATTTTGTAATTTTCAGAAAATTTCTTCAATAAAAAGAACCAGCTCTTAGAACTGACTCTTCATTTCACTTATTTAGCTTCTGTAAATACTTCTTTAAGATAAGCGTCAAAAACTTCTTCATCTGAAATCGTGTCAGAAATGAAGCTTCCATTGCTAGTGCGTTCTGACAAGTTCAAGTCTTGCAATCGGCTTTCATAGATTGTTCCTTTATTGGATTGGACAAGCAGAATTTGATCGTTCCCGTCCACTTCTGTACTGAAGAGGTCACCAACGAAGCCTTGTTCTGCAACTGCACCAGCCAAGAAGACACGGTGCGGTTTGTTTTTCAACTCACGCAAGACTTGTAGTCCTCGTTTGGCACGGCTGGTTGCCGGAATTTCGTCAATAGAAACACGTTTCAAACTTCCACGTTGGGTCAAGAGGTAGAAGGATGAGGTATTGCAAATAAAGGCAGACTGGAGAACATCATCTTCTTTCAAGTTCATAGCCTTGACCCCTGCAGCCTTGGCACCGACAACCGGAACCTCTTCAATATTGAAACGAAGGGCATAACCGTTTTGGCTAATCAAGACAACATCATCCAATTTAATTGGAGCCACTGCTACAATCTGGTCTGTCTCGTCTTTGAGCTTAGCATACTTGACAGACTTAGTTTTATAGGTCCGCCATGGAGTGAATTCTTTTCGTTCTACCCGTTTGATTTGACCAAGACGAGTAGCTGCAAAATAAGTTGTCGCATCATCAAACTGATCCACAACTTCCACATAAAGGATTTCTTCATTCGTTTCAAAATTGGTAATAGTTTGGCTCAAATGCTCTCCGATGTCCTTCCAGCGAATATCTGCTAATTCATGGATTGGTCTGTAGATGACATTTCCAAGAGTCGTGAACATCAAGAGATGCTGGGTTGTCTTGGCAGATTGAACAAAAATCAAACGGTCGTCATCACGTTTGCCAATTTCCTCTAGCGTTGAAGCCGCAAAGGAACGCGGGCTGGTACGCTTGATGTAACCTGCCTTGGTTACGCTGACGTAGGTATCTTCCTCGGCGATCAGACTAGCTGTATCAATCTCGATTGCTTTCGCAGTGTCTTCTAAAGTACTCAAACGTGGAGTCGCAAATTTCTTCTTGACCTCACGAAGTTCTTTCTTCATGAGATTGTACATGGTCCGTTCATCACCGATAATCGCCGCAAGCATAGCAATCTTTTCACGAAGTTCTGCTTCTTCTTCCTGCAAGACAACTACGTCTGTATTGGTCAAACGGTACAGTTGCAAGGTTACGATAGCCTCAGCCTGTTCTTCCGTAAAATCATAGCTAACTTTGAGGTTTTCCTTGGAGTCAGCCTTATTCTCAGAAGCGCGGATAAGAGCAATGACTTCGTCCAAAATCGAAATCACACGAATCAAACCTTCGACAATATGGAGACGCTTCTCAGCCTTCTCCTTGTCAAAGCGGGAACGAGCCAAAATCACTTCACGACGGTGGGCGATGTAGCTAGACAAGATTGGAACTATCCCAACCTGACGAGGCGTGAAATTGTCAATCGCCACCATATTAAAGTTGTAGTTGATTTGCAGGTCTGTGTATTTGAAGAGATAGTTGAGAACGAGCTCCGTATTAGCGTCTTTTTTGAGCTCAATCGCAATACGAAGACCATCACGGTCAGACTCATCACGAACCTCAGCAATGCCTGCCACCTTGTTATTGACACGAACATCATCGATTTTCTTGACTAGATTGGCCTTGTTGATTTCATAAGGAATCTCAGTAATAACGATTTGTTCCTTACCACCTTTTAGCTTTTCAATTTCAGTCTTGGAACGAACAACCACGCGCCCTTTCCCAGTCTCATAAGCTTTCTTGATTTCATCACGACCCTGAATAATAGCCCCTGTAGGGAAGTCTGGTCCAGGCAAGAATTCCATGAGTTTATCAATCTTTGCAGTTGGGTGGTCAATCATGTAAACTGCAGCATCTATGACCTCAGCTAAATTATGGGGAGGAATGTCTGTGGCATAACCAGCCGAAATCCCAGTCGAACCATTGACCAAGAGGTTTGGAAAGGCTGCTGGCAAGACTGTCGGCTCTTTCTCGGTATCGTCAAAGTTCCAAGCAAAAGGAACAGTCTTTTTATCGATATCTTGAAGAAGGTAGCCAGCAATTTCAGACAAACGCGCCTCAGTATAACGCATAGCCGCAGGCGGATCTCCGTCCATAGAACCGTTGTTACCGTGCATTTCGACCAAAATCTCACGATTTTTCCAGTCCTGTGACATACGAACCATGGCATCATAGATGGAACTGTCACCGTGTGGGTGGAAATTCCCCATGATATTCCCGACAGACTTGGCCGACTTACGATAGCTCTTGTCAAAAGTATTTCCATCTTTATTCATCGAATAAAGAATACGACGCTGAACCGGCTTCAAGCCATCACGAATATCTGGCAAAGCCCGGTCTTGAATAATGTACTTGGAGTAGCGACCAAAGCGCTCTCCCATGATGTCCTCTAGGGACATGTTTTGAATGTTAGACATATAGGATACAGAGCCCGTAAAATACCAAGTGAAAATAGAAAATTCTTGAAGTAAGCAAGCTCACCAGAGAATTTATCTTTTTCACGCATCATTTAGGGCGTGTTCAACTCCTTTCAAAGAATATAGAGTATGTGTAATGATAAAAGGATTAGTCCAATGTTCAGTTACCGTAAGTAACCAAACTATCCTTTCTGTAATTTAATATGTTGCTTCAGTTAACAAGGAATTTCACATAGCATTTAGGGCATGTTCAATTTCTTTCGAAGAATGTAGTGTATTTTTTATGGAAAAAGAAAAAATATAGAGTAAGTGAGTTTCATCCAATTCCTGTATCGCCATTTCCACTTGAAAGTCTACTCCACAAATCCTCGTTTATACTTGATATGACTGGCGATATTGCTATCTACATCTTTCTTATCCCAAAGTTGGAGTTCCCATGGGTAGTAAAAATTACTTTTATTTTTAAAATAGATATGAATACCGACATAGCCATCTTTATCACGTAAATACCAGTTTTTTAGTCCGTACAGCTCTTGCCAATCATCTAGTTTCTCCATAACTTGAGCTATCTCTTTGGAACTTAAAATCATACGAGCACCAAAAATATCATTAAGAATTGAATTCACAGGATAGCCCTCTTGACGCTCTGAAAAACGTGTAATTTTATCTAAAATAGACTCAGAAGTTTTGACACGATAAACATAGGCAATATCTTGGACATCCGCTTTCATCAGATAATCATTAATTGACTCATGTAAATTCAGACGGTAGGCCAAAATCGCTTTAGTCGGAACTTTTGAAAAGGTATGCTTGAGATTGATTTTTTCCACCTTACCCGTTTCAAAATAATCTTTAGAATATTCTCGATGAATACGATTAATCTCTGTAATGAGGCGTTCCACTTTTTCAATCATGAGTCTTCTCCTCTCGCTTTTTCATTTTTCCAGTTATTCCCAAACTTCTTCACTCTTTCCTTAGCATACTCAATCATCTTCTCAGCCACTTCTTTATCGTAGTCAAATCCCATTTTTTGAGCAAGAAATTGAGCTTCTTGGTGGAAAAGTTGCATCGTAGCCAATAAAGACTGAGTAATTTTATCTATACTTGAAAAATCAAGCAAATCTGAGAATTCCTTTTCTTTATCAGTGGGTAAATAGTTAAAAAGATACTTATAATTCTTGCCGACGTCTACTGTTCCCTTATCACTTGCGACCTGCCAAGCCAAGATTTTCAAGAGTTCTTGTTGGCAAATACCATAGAGATGGTCAGTAGCATAGAATACCTGCTTGCGACAAATCCCTTTGACAACGTAGGCTGACACCCACCAAAATTCATTACAGGAATTTTTAAAATCCGTTTCAGTAGCTGGGGTTATCCAGTGACGCTTTGGACTGGGAGAATAGGACTCAAATAAGTCCTTCTCATCTTCCAAAACTATGAATTTCGACTCGCTATCTACCCATTCTTTCATGTGTTCTTTAGGACATAGGGTTAAATCAATGCGGTTACCATCCTCAAAGAGCATGAGATAAAGATGTCGCTGGTCAAGTAGGACATGCTGTTCAATCAGGCGTTTGCCAAAATGCTCCAACCAAGAAAGGTCACTCGTCAGATTATCTAAATCATCCACGACATAGACCACGTCATAGTCTTGAAATTCATCTTTTAGGGCCTTTGGATTTGCCCGTGAACCAGACATGGCGACAGCTTTAACTTGTAAAGTTTTGGCAGTTTGTAAAATCAGATTTAGCATTTCTGTCTCAGCTCTCATGTCAGTACCTTCTCATTTTATAGATTACTAGGTGTCTACTTCTTCTTACTGGATAGTTTTTATATTATAATTCCCTTGTCTTGTAAAGACTGTATCCTTCGTAGTAGTATGAAGCATCTACTCCCTTAAAGAAACTGGTCTGACTGAGGTCATCCGTCAAGTTATTGAGGAGTAAATACTTGAGTTCTCCAGTCGATACTGCACTACGCTTCATGGCATTCAGGTATTCATCCTTATCAATGGCGTTCCAATCTACCACCTTACCCAGCTTCTCACGAAGCATACAATCTAGCCAAATCCGCATGGCGCGTCCATTTCCCTCACGGAAAGGATGGGCAATATTCATATCCGCATACTTATCAACCACTTGATCAAAATTGTCATGAGGAAGTTTGTCAATATACTGTAAGGATTGCTCTAAAAAAATACGGGGGGCAAATTGAAAGTTATCCTTTGCAATATTGACATCACGGATTTTTCCAGCGAAATCATAGATACCTGAAAAAAGATAGTGGTGAATAGCTGACAGCCCTGCAAATGTCCCAACTTCCATCTTGAACAAGTCTCCTGTCTGAAAAAGCAGGGCGGCTTGTTTTTTTGTCAGTTTTTCTTCTGCATCTGCCAGCTGGGCTGAGTTTGTAATGCCTAGTTTATTTTCCAATACCATATCTTCCCCTTATTAACGCCATTTTGTTATGAAATCATGTTCTATCAAAACCTAAATAAGTTGAAAATCCTAGAAGATAGATCACTCTTGCAACTGCCAATTCACTATCATCTTCAATATTTCCTTCTGCTTTCATAATGATTTCTTCAAAAACAGTATCATTTGGCACGATCTCTGTTCCCATTTTTTCTACTGCCTTCTCAGCTACTGATGGTAAATTCATACACATCTTATAAAAGGCATCTTTTTCACCCGTTACCATGAAATAAAATTGATCCAGGCTAACTCTACGAATAAATTTGTGACCAACTTTTTCCCCGTCAACTTTAGGTTCCCATTTAATATTTTGAGATTGCTTTGAAATTGCTTCGACCAAGAAACAGGCACAATCGTCATCCTTCAATAACTGATTTTGCATCTTGATAAAAGTCTTCCCTGATGATGCAGAATTCATAGTATTGTGTTTATTTTTCATTTCAACATAAATTCTACTTACACGCGAACCATCAGGTAAAGAAATTCCTTCTGGATTCTCATATATAACATCCCAGCCACCTTCTTTTCCATTATCTGGGACACGACAATTCTTCATATATCTGAAAATAGTTTGATGGAAATAGCCAATATCATTATTATTTGATTTATCTCTTTGGCGAAAAATTTCATTACTAATAATTTCATCCCAAGAACTACGATAAACCGACTTATCAAAAATTAATTTTACAGGATCTACAATATTCTTATTAAATCGTTTCAAATCAAAAGATTTCAATTTTTCACCATACTTCGAAATAGTATCCTGAACATGTTTTAAAAAATCTTCTTCACTAATAAAATCTACATCCCAAGTCATAATTGCTCCAAACTTTCTTTTATCTTTATCCCCACTTCATAAGCCAAGTTAACTGGAACAGCATTCCCCACTTGCTTATATTGATTTCCTATGCTCCCTTGGAATATCCAATCATCTGGAAAACTTTGAATGCGAGCATTTTCACGAACTGTAAAAGGACGAGCCTCCAATGGATGGCAACGTTCTGTTTGTTTTTGGGTAGGAGATGTTAAAACTGTTAAAGATGGTTCATCTAAACTCATTCTTCTCAAAATACCTGTCCTGCCCCCAGTCATATCCCAAGTTGACTTCATATACTCTTTTGCAATATCTTCTGGAATATCACGCCAATAGCCACCTGGGGGAACTAATTCAAAAATTTTTCTCTTGTAATCAGAATATTGTGCACCAACACTAGGCGGACTATCTAATAATATATCTCTCAATACTGGCTTATATTCATGTGGTTCTGGATAATCAAACGAAATAATATCAGCTAAGTCATTTCTAACCCCAACCATAATCATACGTTCACGTTTCTGAGCCACTCCATAATCCCAGGCATTTAAAACCTTCCATTTAACCGTGTAACCTTCATCCGAAAAAATATCCATAATAGTTCGAAATGTTTTTCCATGATCATGAGAAACTAGGCCACGTACATTTTCAAAAACAAACATTTTCGGTTGAAGTTTATTTAGAAATATTGCATAGTGGTAGAATAATGTACCTCGAGCATCCTCTAAACCTAAACGTTTCCCAGCATAAGAAAAAGCTTGACAGGGAGCACCTCCGCTCAACAGTTCTAGTTCTCCCTTTTTTATATTAAAATATTCCTCCAAATCAAGAGATGAAATATTTGCAATATCATCATGAATGACATTCCAACTAGGTCTGTTGTGTTTCAATGTTGCCGCTGCTGCTTTATCAAACTCAATCAAACCAATGGCTTCGAATCCAGCTTTTTCTATTCCAAGTGCCAAACCACCTGCACCTGCAAATAATTCAATAACTCTCACTCTTATTTCCTCTTTAAACTAACTTAAAACACTGTCGCTTCTTCCAGCGTAAACTTGACATTGTCCTCAATCCACTTACGGCGTGGTTCAACCTTGTCTCCCATGAGGATATTGACACGACGTTCGGCGCGTGCTAGATCTTCGATGGTGACACGTATGAGGGTACGGGTTTCTGGATTCATGGTTGTTTCCCAGAGCTGGTCCGCATTCATCTCACCAAGACCTTTATAACGTTGGAGTGTAGCACCTTTACCGAACTGCTTGCGGAGTTCTTCTAGCTCTCCATCCGTCCAAGCGTAGGCTACTTCTTCTTTCTTGCCTTTACCTTTTGACATCTTGTAAAGAGGCGGAAGGGCGATGTAGACATGACCTGCCTCAACTAGGGGACGCATGTAGCGGTAGAAAAATGTCAAGAGTAAAGTCTGAATGTGGGCACCGTCGGTGTCCGCATCGGTCATGATAATGATCTTATCATAGTTGGTATCTTCAATAGAGAAGTCTGCTCCAACACCTGCACCGATGGTATAAATCATGGTATTGATTTCCTCATTTTTTAGGATATCCGCCATCTTGGCCTTGGCTGTATTGATAACCTTACCACGAAGAGGTAGGATAGCCTGGAATTTACGATCACGACCTTGTTTGGCAGAACCACCGGCAGAGTCCCCCTCGACTAGATAGAGTTCATTCTTAGCTGGATTCTTGGACTGGGCTGGGGTTAATTTACCAGACAGCAATCCCTTATCTTTCTTATTTTTCTTGCCATTTCGGCTCTCATCACGTGCCTTACGGGCTGCCTCACGAGCATCACGGGCCTTGATAGCCTTGCGAATGAGATTAGAAGCCAATTCCCCATTTTCCATAAGGAAGAAGGTCAACTTATCTGCCACAATTCCATCCACAACTGGGCGGGCAAGAGGGCTTCCTAGTTTGTCCTTGGTCTGTCCTTCAAACTGGAGGTGTTCTTCAGGGACTAGAATAGAGAGAACGGCTGCTAGCCCCTCACGATAGTCTGATCCTTCAAGGTTTTTATCTTTTTCCTTGAGAAGACCTGTCTTACGCGCGTAGTCGTTCATAACCTTGGTAATAGCGGACTTGAGTCCTGTCTCGTGCGTTCCACCGTCCTTGGTGCGAACGTTATTAACAAAGGACAAAATATTATCTGAAAATCCGTCATTGTACTGGAGGGCCACTTCCACTTGAAAACCATTGTCTTCCCCTTCAAAGTAAAGAACCGGCGTCAATGTTTCCTTGTCTTCGTTCAGATAAGAAACAAAGTCCTGCACCCCATTCTCATAGTGGAATTCAATCGCTTCATCTGTTCGTTTATCAGTCAAAGACAAGGTCACATTTTTCAAAAGAAAGGCTGATTCATTGAGGCGTTCTGAAATGGTATTGTATTTGAAGTCTGTCGTAGAAAAGATAGTCGCATCAGGCATGAAGGTAACCTTGGTACCTGTTTTAGTCTTGGGTGCAGTACCGATTTTCTTCAAGGTCGTGACAGGTTTTCCACCATTTTCAAAACGTTGCTTATAGATTGCCCCGTCACGGATAATTTCAACTTCTAACCAACTAGAAAGGGCATTAACAACGGAAGAACCCACCCCGTGCAGACCACCTGATGTCTTATAACCACCTTGACCGAATTTCCCTCCGGCGTGAAGAATGGTAAAGATAACCTCAACAGTTGGAATTCCCATAGCGTGCATACCAGTTGGCATCCCACGTCCATGGTCTTGAACCGTTAAACTGCCATCTTTATTGATGGTCACATCAATACGGTCACCAAATCCAGACAAGGCTTCATCGACAGCATTATCGACGATTTCCCAGACTAGGTGGTGGAGCCCAGCGCCATCGGTCGATCCGATATACATCCCTGGACGTTTTCGGACCGCATCCAACCCTTCTAGCACCTGAATGGCATCATCATTATAATTATTAATATTGATTTCCTTTTTTGACACAAGGAACCTCCTATTCGTTCATCTTTACTATTCTACAGGTTTTCCAAGGATTTTGCAAAATTTTTCTTTCTCCGCTGTGACAATTTCAGAAGAGATTCTCTGCCTTTCTTCTCCATTTCATGATATAATAGGAGTATGATTACAATAGTTTTATTAATCCTAGCCTATTTGCTGGGTTCGATTCCGTCTGGTCTCTGGATTGGACAAGTATTCTTTCAAATCAATCTGCGTGAACACGGTTCTGGAAATACTGGAACAACCAATACTTTCCGCATTTTAGGTAAGAAAGCTGGTATGACGACCTTTGTGATTGACTTTTTCAAAGGAACTCTAGCAACGCTTCTTCCAATTATGTTTCATCTGCAAGGCGTTTCGCCTCTCATCTTTGGACTTTTGGCTGTTATTGGCCATACCTTCCCTATCTTTGCAGGATTTAAGGGTGGTAAGGCTGTCGCAACCAGTGCTGGAGTGGTTTTCGGATTTGCGCCTGTCTTCTGTCTCTACCTTGCAGTTGTTTTCTTTGGAACCCTCTATCTTGGTAGTATGATTTCACTATCTAGTGTCACAGCATCTATCGCAGCCGTTATCGGAGTTCTACTCTTTCCACTTGTTGGTTTTATCCTGAGTCACTATGACCCTCTCTTCATCGCTATTATCCTAGCACTTGCTAGTTTGATTATCATTCGTCATAAGGACAATATCGCTCGTATCAAAAACAAGACTGAAAATTTGGTCCCTTGGGGATTAAACTTAACCCATCAAAATTCTAAAAAATAAACGCCAGTTTGAACAGAACTGACGTTTTTTTGTATACTTATTTTGATTTGATATAGTTGATACCATCTGCTTTTGGTGCAACTGCTTTTCCAAAGAAGGCTGCCAAGACAAGAATTGTCAAAACATAAGGTGCGATTTGAAGATAAACCGCAGGCACACCTTGTAGGAACGGTAATTGAGAACCGATAACAGCCAAACTTTGTGAAAGTCCAAAGAAAAGACTAGAAAGCATGGCTCCGATTGGATTCCATTTTCCAAAAATCATAGCAGCAAGGGCGATAAATCCAGGTCCAACAATAGTTGTCACTGAGAAGTTAACTGAGATTGATTGAGCATAAATCGCTCCGCCAATTCCACCTAGGAAACCTGAAATAATAACCCCTAAATATCTCATCTTGTAGACATTGATTCCCAACGTGTCCGCTGCTTGAGGATGTTCACCAACAGAGCGGAGACGAAGACCAAAGCGAGTTTTGAAGAGAATAAACCAAGCAAGGAACGAGAAGGCAATCGCCAAGTAACCAAGAAGGCTAGTTGACTTGAAGAAGATATCACCGATTACTGGGATATTTGCCAAGACTGGGAAATCAAAGCGTCCAAAAGTCTGACTTAGGTTGTCGGTTTGTCCTTTGTTATAAAGGACTTTCACTAAGAAAACAGCCAAGGCTGGCGCCATCAAGTTCAATACCGTACCGCTGACAACATGGTCTGCACGGAAATGCACCGTCGCAGCTGCGTGAATGATAGAAAAGATTCCCCCTACCAATCCTGCTACAAGCAAGGATAGCCATGGAGTTGCTGCTCCAAATTGTTCTGCAAATTCAAGGTTAAAGACAACTCCAGAAAAGGCACCCATAACCATAATTCCTTCAAGACCGACGTTTACCACACCACCACGTTCAGAGAAAACACCACCAATACTTGTAAAGATGAGGGGTGCTGAATAAATCAGCATAGAAGACACCAAGAGGGTGAGCAAGGTTGTAATAGACATCTTTACTTACCTCCTTTAACTTGTTTTTTCGGTTTGACAAAGCGTTCGATAAGGTAATGAACACTGACAAAGAAGATAATAGACGCTGTTACAATGCTAACAAGCTCAGACGGTACCTGCGCCGCATTCATACCAGGAGCTCCAACTTGGAGAACACCAAATAGAAAGGCTGCAAAGAGAATACCAATTGGTGAGTTGGCCGCAAGCAGACTAACCGCCATCCCGTTAAATCCAACAGCCAATGACGCCCCTTGAACATAGACATTCTGGAAGGTTCCAAGTCCTTCAACAGCTCCACCAAGACCTGCCAAGGCACCTGAAATAATCATTGATAGGATAATCGTTCGTTTTGCAGAAATACCAGCGTATTCTGAAGCATGTGGATTAAGACCAACAGCACGGATTTCAAAACCAAGGGTTGTTTTCTTGAGCATGAACCAAATAACTGCAACAGCAATGATGGCAAAGAAAATACCAATATTCATCCGCGAATTACCAGTCAACTCAGCCAACCAAGGGGTCTGATAGGTTGCATTAGCCCCAACACGAATGGTCGAATCTGTACTTTGCATAAAGTCTTTAGGGAAGGCATGGATAAAGGCATTCCCTACATACAAGACAATGTAGTTCATCATGATGGTTACGATAACCTCTGAAGTCCCGAGATAAGCTCTCAAAACACCTGGAATAGCTCCGACAATCCCACCAGCAATCAAAGCAATCACGATAGTTGCTAGAATCATCAAGGGACGTGGCATATCTGGATGCGACAGGGCAAACCAACCACTGAGAATCCAACCTGCCAAAGCCTGACCAGGAAGCCCAACGTTAAAGAAACCTGCACGACTGGCAACAGCAAATCCAAGACCAATCAAGACCAAAGGCCCCATTGCACGGAAGATTTCTCCAATCCCACGCAGGCTACCAAAGGCTGTATAGAACAATTCTTCGTAGCCCCAAATAGCATCATAGCCGAAGATCCACATGACAATGGCTCCAAGTAAAATTCCAAGGAAGACAGAGATCAAGGGAACCGAAATTTGTTGTAATTTTTTAGACATCACTCTTCTCCTTTCCCAAGTTTCCACCAGCCATCAAGACACCAAGTTCTTGTTTATTGGTTGTTTCTGGTGACACAATACCTTGAATCTTACCATCATGAATAACGGCAATACGGTCTGAGACGTTTAAAATCTCATCCAATTCAAAGCTGACAACTAGAACAGCCTTACCATTATCACGCTCTTCAATCAAGCGCTTGTGGATATATTCAATGGCACCGACATCCAACCCACGAGTTGGCTGGCTGACGATAAGGAGATCAGGATCACGATCAATTTCACGAGCAATAATTGCTTTTTGTTGATTTCCTCCTGAAAGTGCAGCTGCAGGAACAAATTCACTGGCAGCACGAACATCAAATTCTTCCATTAGCTTTTTAGCATAAGAAGTAATATTTGAATAGTTCAAAATTCCATTTTTACTATGTGGTTCTTTGTAGTAGGTTTGAAGGGCAATATTTTCAGAAATCATCATCTCTAAAATCAAACCATCACGGTGACGGTCTTCTGGAACGTGCCCAACACTTAGCTCTGTAATTTGTCGTGGATGCAAGCCTACAATTGAATCTCCTTTTAGCTCAATGCTACCAGATTCAACCTTGCGAAGACCTGTGATGGCTTGAATCAGTTCAGACTGACCATTTCCATCAATCCCCGCAATTCCAACAATCTCTCCAGCACGAACATCCAAGGACAGATTTTTCACAGCTGGGACACCGCGGTTTTCATTGACCACCAAGTCTGTAATAGACAAGACCACTTCTTTTGGTTGAGAGGCTTGTTTCTCCGTTTTAAAGGAAACAGAACGTCCCACCATCATTTCTGCCAAATCAGCATTGGTAGCCCCTGCAATTTCGACGGTTTCAATTGATTTCCCACGACGGATAACTGTAACGCGGTCAGAAACTGCGCGAATCTCGTCCAACTTGTGGGTGATCAAGATAATTGATTTTCCTTCTTTGACAAGATTTTTCATAATAGCCATCAACTCATCAATTTCTGATGGAGTCAAAACAGCCGTTGGTTCGTCAAAGATAAGGATATCAGCCCCCCGATAAAGGGTTTTTAAAATTTCTACACGTTGTTGGGCTCCGACTGAGATGTCTGCTACCTTGGCAGAAGGGTCAACAGCTAAGCCATAACGTTCAGAAAGAGCCTTGATTTCTTTGCTAGCTCCAGCAATATCTAGTACACCATTTTTAGTCAATTCACTTCCTAAAATGATGTTTTCAGCCACCGTGAAAGCTTCTACCAACATAAAGTGCTGGTGAACCATTCCGATTCCCAAGCCAGCTGCTTTAGATGGTGAATCGAGATTGACAACTTGACCGTTGACCGCGATTTCACCACTAGTTGGTTCAAGAAGTCCTGCTAACATGTTCATGAGCGTGGACTTTCCAGCCCCATTTTCTCCTAAAAGTGCATGAATTTCACCCTTTCGTAGGTGCAGGTTGATGTTGTCGTTGGCAACAAATTCGCCAAACACCTTGGTAATATCACGCATCTCTATGACATTTTCGTGTGCCATGTGCTCTTCCTTTCAGAGTCTTATTTTATTTCAATAAAACTTGCTAGTTTGTCTAGTAGCAAGCTTTACTGAGACAAAATGACTTTGTCTCAACTCTTAAAAAAGCGACCGAGGGCCGCTTCCTAAGAAATGACTTCCATCCATTATTTTGCAGGAACTTTTACGCTTCCATCAAGGATTTTAGCTTTAGCATCTTCGACAGCTTTTTTACCTTCTTCTGAAAGGTTTGTTACTGCCAAGTCAACCCCTTTATCTTTCAATGAGTAAACGATCACTTGACCGCCAGGGAATTCACCTTTTTCTGCCTTGTTAGAAATATCTTTTACAGTTGTACCAACTTGTTTCAAAGTAGATGCAAGAACAAAGTTTGATTCTTTGCCATCTTTAGAAGTGTATTTACCTTCTGCTTCTTGGTCACGGTCAACACCGATAACCCAAACTTTTTCATTTTCAGGACGGCTTTCGTTGAGTGATTTTGCTTCTGCAAAGACACCAGCACCTGTACCACCAGCTACTTGGTAAACAATATCTGCACCAGCTGCGTATTGTGCTGCTGCAATTGTTTTACCTTTAGCAGCATCACCAAATGAACCAGCATAGTCAACTTGTACTTTGATAGATGGGTCTACTGAGGCAACACCTGCCTTGAAACCAGATTCAAAACGAGAGATAACTTCTGACTCCTGTCCACCTACAAAACCAACTTGTTTTGTTTTAGTTGTTTTGGCTGCAGCTACACCTGCAAGGTAACCTGACTCATTATCAGCGAAAGTTACGCTCGCAACATTCTTTTTATCTTTAATCACATCATCAATCAAGACATAGTTCAAGTCAGAATGTTCTTTAGCTGCTTCTTCAACCGCATTGTGAAGGGCAAAACCAACACCGAAGATTAGGTTGTAACTTCCAGCCGCTTGTTGCAAGTTGTTAGCGTAGTCAGCTTCACTTGTTGATTGGAAGTAAGTGAAACCGTTATCTTTTGAAAGATTGTGTTCTTTACCCCAAGCCTGCAAACCTTCCCAAGCTGATTGGTTGAATGATTTATCATCAACACCACCAGTATCAGTGACGATTGCTGCTTTTGTCTTCACATCAGAAGATGAATCTGCCTTACGAGAAGAGCGGTTACCACATGCAGCAAGTCCAACTGCTGCCACTGCTACTAGGCCAAGACCTAGCCATTGTTTCTTGTTCATTACTGAACCTCCTAAATAAGATGTGCAACGATGTTGCAAGTATGGATTGGTTGGCCACAAGGACCGTGCCACTCAGAGAGCGACTCAGACTAAGTTAAGTCTGTAAAAGAGTATGGAAGTAACTCCCCGACCGTCATCTCGACCGTCGATTTATCTTTTGCGACTAAGGTCACTTTTAGATCTTGTTCAAAAAATTCGACCATTACTTGGCGACAAGCACCACATGGTGAGATTGGTTTTTCAGTCTGTCCATAGACAATCAATTCTGAAAACTCTCTTTGTCCTTCAGATATAGCCTTAAAAATGGCTGTTCTCTCACCGCAATTGGTCAAAGGATAGCTAGCATTTTCGATATTCACTCCCGTGTAAACACTTCCGTCTTTGGCTACTAAAACTGCTCCGATAGGAAAGTGAGAATAGGGGACATAGGCTTTCTTGCTGGTTTCAATTGCCAGTTCAATCAACTCAGTAGTCGCCATCTGCCAATTCTCCTTTTAGAATTGCTACTCCAGCTGACGTTCCGATACGGGTCGCACCTGCTTCGACAAAGGCAAGAGCATCCTCATAAGAACGAGCTCCACCAGCAGCCTTGACACCCATATCAGACCCAACTGTTTCACGCATCAATTGAACATCTGCTATCGTAGCGCCACCAGTTGAAAAGCCAGTAGATGTTTTAACAAAATCAGCTCCTGCTTTTTGGGCTAATTGACAAGCCACAACTTTTTCTTGATCTGTCAGAAGGCAAGCTTCAATAATGACTTTCACTAACTTGTCACCACTTGCTTCTACAACAGCACGGATGTCCGATTCAACCAAGGCTAAATTACCTGATTTGAGAGCCCCAACATTGATCACCATATCAATCTCATCTGCACCATTTTGGATAGCTTCTTTTGTCTCAAAAGCTTTCACAGTTGAAGTTGTTGCTCCCAAAGGGAAACCTACTACTGTGCAGACCTTGACATCTGTGCCTTCAAGCTCTTTTTTAGCATGTTCAACCCAGGTCGGATTAACGCAAACACTGGCAAAATCATACTCTCTAGCCTCAGACAACAAACAATCAATTTGATTTTCTGTTGCATCTTGTTTTAAAAGCGTATGATCGATATATTTATTTAATTTCATATTCGGATTCTCCTGCGGTTTATGAGATAATTTCTATAATTTCTCGTAAACTTTGCACCCTATCATTTATTTTAACATATTTTTGAAAATCTGTAACTAGCTGATGAGAAATTTTTCCATTTGTGTATACTTTTGCAACAATTTCTCCCTTTTGAACGGAATCTCCAACTTTCTTTTCAAAAACAATTCCTGTTTCATAATCCAAGGCATCAGACTTGACTGCACGGCCTGCCCCCAGTCTCATAGCATAAAGCCCAAATTCCATAGCTGGAAGAGCTGAAATAACACCCGTCTCCTGAGCAGGGATTTCCACCACATGGGACACATTTACAGGACGATAGAGGTCTTCTAAGTCTCCACCTTGGGCTTGGACCATTTCCTCAAACTTAGCCAGCGCTTGGCCATTTTCAAGATGTTGGCGAACTTCTTCAACTGTTTTATTTACATTTGCCAGACCAAGCATAATTTGAGCCAATTCACAAATAAAGTGGGTAATATCCTGACGTCCTTGACCTTGTAGAATCTCCAATGCTTCAAGGATTTCCAGACGATTTCCAATCGCACGCCCTAAAGGCTGGCTCATATCCGTAATCACCGCTACTGTCTTCCGGCCAACAGCCTTACCAAGTTCCACCATGGTTTGAGCCAACTCACGCGCCTCATCAACCGTCTTCATGAAGGCGCCCTCACCGACAGTTACGTCTAGCAAAATAGCATCCGCTCCTGCCGCGATTTTCTTGCTCATCACCGAACTCGCAATCAAAGGAATCGTGTCGACAGTTGCGGTCACATCACGGAGGGCGTAGAGAAGTTTATCTGCTTTAACCAGCTGGTCTGATTGCCCAATGACAGATACACCAATATCCTGAACCTGACGAATAAAATCCTCTTGACTGCGCTCGACTTGATAGCCTTTAATGGACTCCAATTTATCAATTGTCCCACCAGTATGACCAAGGCCACGACCACTCATTTTTGCCACAGGCACACCAAAGCTAGCAACAAGAGGAGCTAAAATCAAGGTTACCTTATCGCCGACACCACCAGTAGAATGCTTGTCAACTTTCACACCATCAATGGCAGACAGGTCAAACTCTTGCCCTGTCTTGACCATCTTCATGGTCAAATCAGATATTTCTCGAGTCGTCATTCCTTTAAAATAAACAGCCATAGCAAAGGCAGACATCTGATAATCAGGAACAGTTCCTGATACATAGCCTTCTATCAGCCATTCAATTTCACTTGAAGTCAGTTCTTGACCGTCTCGTTTTTTTTGGATTAAATCAACTGCTCTCATTCTTTCACACTTCTAAGGATATAGTATCCCTTATCTTTTTTAAGGATTTCACAATTGCCAAACACATCTTCCATCTTAGACTTGGCACTTGGAGCCCCTTGTTTTTTCTGGATGACGATGGTCAAATCTCCACCAATTTCCAAGAAATCTTTACTTTTCTCGATAATTTCATGAACGACTTTTTTTCCAGCACGAATAGGGGGATTGGAAATGACATGTTCAAATTTCCCTTCAACTTGTTCATAGATGTTGGACTGGAAAATCGTCGCTTCTACTTTATTTCGTTCAGCATTTTGTCGCGCCAAACCCAAGGCACGATTATTGATATCGACCATGGTAGCCTGAACGCCATAAGCCTTAGCTAAAGACAAGCCCAAAGGTCCGTAACCACAGCCTACATCAAGGACAGTTTCTCCTTGGTTGACCTCCAGACACTTGAGCAAAAGCTGACTTCCGAAGTCAACCATCTTCTTGCTAAAAACACCTGCATCCGTCAGAAAGGTCATTTTTTCTCCCAACAATTCTACTCTCAACTCATGAATGTCGTGAGCAGCGTCAGGATTTTCTGCATAGTACATTTTATTCATAACCCTATTCTATCATATTTTGGATCGAATTGTAAATCGTTTACATATCCAAAATAAAACAAAAAGATTGAAGGAAGGTGCGTTACAATAGCTCCCCTTCAATCTCTTTCAACTTTTATAAGCAACTTGTATTTCATCTAGGACTACAGCTATCATTGCCATGATAAAACAACAAATTTATTGTCTATAATCAAGCGCATTTTTATTACTATTGCTTAACCTTCAGATACTTAATTATCAACAAAATTCCCAACAAAATATTTAGATAAAAGCCCAATTGATACGTTTGTGTCAGGATTTCCAAACTTGTCCAAAGTCGTATCAAATCTTCTAGTGACATGCGGAAGAAATAACCCTCTGTCGCAATCCATAGAACTAAAAAGCAATAACTACCAGCAGCAAGCCATTTCGCCCATCGTTTTTTTAGGAAGAAAGCAATCAAAAGCGAACAGATAAAGACAGCTGTTACAATGGCATGTTCCATCAAAAAAGTAAAACCGTAATAGATTTCCACAAAGCGTCTACCATTATCCGCATTGACTCCTTTTATAAAAGGTAAGGCAAAACTTAAAATAAAACAGAGTTCCAATAGGTAACGTTTCAAGATTTTCATAGTACACCTCCTATAAGTTATAAACCCCAAAGCCCCCTTTATAGCTGATAAGTCAGTAGAAAGCAGCTCCTACTTCATCAATAAATTGTTCATCCTCTATCTACTTATATTATATACTATTGGTAAATTCCCAAACTAAG
>NZ_VMLO01000051.1:0-3604 GCF_013276735.1 Streptococcus sp. 1559 | reverse complement strand
GAGGACGTTAAAAGGTTACAGTGGAAAAAGATAAACCTTAGTCCGAATTCAATTACTCTCGTGATTTACGCATATAGGTTACGACTACCTTTTTGGACTTTAGAGTTTCTGGCCCCCTTATCCGCTATATACGCCTTACTATCACCTTCCTGTTCGTAGAGCCACGATTTCGCTATCCCTTCCTCTGACGATTCTTATTTCCAGTGTCAGACTTAAAACGGTCTATCCCCAGACCGTTTTAATCCGCTACCTCACGATAGTCAGGCTTGGGAATCGCTATTGGGTTCACCGGTAGCAGGTGCCCACCGAGGACTTACACCTCAGATGCACGACATGCCCGTCGTACCAAAAATAGCCCTTCGGATAAAATCCGAGGGGCTAGAAACGTTGTTAAATCAACGGCCGAACTTTTGAATTTCAAGGTTCGGGATAAAATAGTTTACTGAACTACTTTATTTTTTCAAGTTGTAGAATGATTTCAATCCACGGTATTCTGCTACTTCACCAAGTTGGTCTTCGATGCGAAGCAATTGGTTGTATTTAGCGATACGGTCTGTACGTGAAAGTGAACCAGTCTTGATTTGTCCTGCGTTAGTTGCAACTGCGATGTCAGCGATTGTTGAATCTTCAGTTTCACCTGAACGGTGTGATACAACGGCAGTGTAACCAGCTTCTTTTGCCATTTCGATAGCGTCGAATGTTTCAGTAAGAGTACCGATTTGGTTAACTTTGATAAGGATTGAGTTAGCAGCACCTTCTGCAATACCTTTTTCAAGGTAAGAAGTGTTTGTTACGAAGAAGTCATCACCAACCAATTGAACTTTACCACCAAGACGTTCAGTAAGAGCTTTCCAACCGTCCCAGTCATTTTCATCCATACCATCTTCGATAGTGATGATTGGGTATTTGTTTACCAATTCTTCAAGGTAGTCGATTTGTTCTGCAGCAGTACGTACAGCTGCTCCTTCACCTTCGAATTTAGTGTAGTCGTAAACTTTACGTTCTTTATCGTAGAATTCTGATGAAGCACAGTCAAATCCGATAAATACGTCTTTACCAGGAACATATCCAGCAGCTTCGATAGCAGCAAGGATAGTTTCAACTCCGTCTTCAGTTCCTTCGAAACGAGGAGCGAATCCACCTTCGTCACCTACGGCTGTTTCCAAACCACGAGATTTAAGGATTTTCTTAAGAGCATGGAAGATTTCAGCACCCCAACGAAGAGCTTCTTTGAATGATGGCGCACCAGCAGGTACAATCATGAATTCTTGGAAAGCGATTGGAGCGTCAGAGTGAGAACCACCGTTGATGATGTTCATCATTGGAGTTGGAAGAACTTTAGTGTTGAATCCACCAAGGTAGCTGTAAAGTGGGATTTCAAGGTAGTCAGCAGCAGCACGAGCTACAGCGATAGACACACCAAGGATTGCGTTTGCACCCAATTTACCTTTGTTAGGAGTACCGTCAAGAGCGATCATAGCACGGTCGATAGCTTGTTGATCACGTACATCGTAGCCAATGATAGCTTCAGCAATGATGTTGTTTACGTTGTCAACAGCTTTTTGTGTACCAAGACCACCGTAACGAGATTTGTCACCGTCGCGAAGTTCAACTGCTTCGTGTTCACCAGTAGAAGCTCCTGATGGAACCATACCACGTCCGAAAGCACCTGATTCAGTGTAAACTTCTACTTCAAGTGTTGGGTTACCGCGTGAGTCTAGGACTTCGCGAGCGTAAACATCAGTAATAATTGACATTTTTTACTCTCCTTTGAGTTAAATTTTTTACACCTCTATAATACCTTAAAAGCCCTCCTTTTTCAAGAAAAAACGTTATCTTTGTGCAAATTTTCCTTAACTTTATAAAGTAATCGCTTTCTTTTGTCTGTTTTATTCTAACTTTTATGATATACTGTTTTCATGACAGATTTATCAAAACAATTACTTGAAAAAGCTCATGGTGGGTTAAAAATAAATCCGGATGAGCAAAGACGCTATCTTGGTACTTTTGAGGAAAGAGTTCTTGGATATGTAGATATTGACACAGCAAATAGCCCTCAGTTAGAAAAAGGCTTTTTATTTATTTTAGAAAACCTTCAGGAAAAAGCAGAGCCACTATTTGTGAAGATTTCACCAACTATCGAATTTGACAAGCAAGTTTTCTACTTAAAAGAAGCAAAAGAAACTGATAGTCAAGCTACAATAGTATCTGAAGAGCATATTACTTCTCCTTTCGGCCTGGTTATTCATAGCAATGCACCCGTTCAAGTAGAAGAAAAAGACCTTCGACTTGCTTTTCCAAAACTTTGGGAAGTTAAAAAGGAAGAACCAGCCAAAACATCCTTATGGAAGAAATGGTTTAGCTAAATCTTGCACATATTTAATAAGTGCCCAATATTGGCAGCCATGCGCTCCAGATAGAGACTGGCATTTTTCAAACTATCTTCTAAAGGTTCACTTTTCTCCAAAATAGAAAAGACAGCTTGGATATTTTCAAATGGTAGGGGAGGTAAATCTTCAGCAAGACTACCGCAAATAGCAATAACAGGAACTCCAACAGGGGTTCTTTTTGCAACACCTATAGGCGCTTTCCCAGCAAAGCTTTGACTGTCAAGTCTTCCTTCTCCAACAACAACCAAGTCAGCATCTGAAACTTTCTTATCAAAGTTGGTTAAGTCCAAGCAGGTATCAATTCCAGACACGATACTTGCCTGAGCAAAGGCACACAAACCACCAGCAAGGTCTCCACCTGCTCCTGCTCCTTTAATTTCTAATGTTGCAGGTGAGAATTTTTCATAAAGATCTTGGATCGCCTGATCTACGACTGCAAACATAGTCGGATGTAGACCTTTTTGATTGCCAAAAGTGTAAGTCGCACCTTGATGACCACATAAGGGACTCACGACATCTGCTAAAATATGAATTTGAACACCTTCAGGAATTTTATAGCGATTTTCTGTTGAAACAGAAGCTAAGTTTAATAAGGATTGACCGGAAGCAGGCAAGACATTTCCATCCCTATCATAAAATTGATAACCTAAACCAGCAGCAATCCCCAGTCCTCCATCATTACTGGCCGTGCCACCAACACCGATATAAATATCTTTAATCCCTTTAGAAATGAGATGGAGAATCAACTCTCCAATACCACAAGTTTGGATTTGAAGTGGATTTCGTTTCTCTAGCGGAATTTTTCCAAGACCAACCAAGTCAGCTACTTCAAATAGTGCCAGTTCCCCTTTTTGAAAATAGCGCATGGCTTCTTTTTGTCCAGAAGGGTCTGTCACTTGGATCCATTTTTCTTTTAGGTCAAGAGAATGTCGGATAGCATCTACAGTACCTTCTCCCCCATCACCAACAGGGCAGAGGAGACATTCTACATCTGCTATCGATTGTTGGAAGCCTCTTTTTATTGCTTCAGCTACCTGTTGAGCTGTCAAGCTTTCCTTATACTCAATCATTTTCAAAAAGCAACCTTGTCCATTGTCTGCTGACAGTGGACTTTAAAACGCTTTTTTCCAGTCCTTGAATAACTTCTTGAAGCTTATCAATGACGGCTTCCAATGTTTGGAAAGCCTTATTTTTGAAACCTCGTTTTCGAATTT
>NZ_VMLO01000050.1:0-7321 GCF_013276735.1 Streptococcus sp. 1559 | reverse complement strand
ATTTACAAGAACAGCAGGACAAGCGATTTCTTTGGGGAGTGGTTCAAAACGCAACTCCTGCCTGCTTTGAAGACACCTCATGTTATTATCATGGACAATGCTAGTTTTGATCCCAAGAACATTTTGGATGAACTCTGCATCCAAGATAAACACTTTTTCTTACCTCTACCGCCATATTCACCGGATTTGAATCCTATTGAGCAAGCTTGGGCTATCTTGAAAAAGAAAGTAACAGATTTATTAAGGGAAGTCCCAACTATTTTTGAATGTTTGGAACGCTTTTTAAAACTAAATGACTATAAAAAGAAATGCCACGCTATGAAGGCTCAAGCGATTGTCACAAGTCAAGGGAGAATTGTTTCTTTGGATATCGCTGTGAACTATTGTCATGATATGAAGTTGTTCAAAACGAGTCGCAGAAATATCGGACAAGCTGGTAAAATCTTGGCTGACAATGGTTATCAAGGACTCATGAAGCTATATCCTCTTTTGCAGGAAGTCTAATATTGTTATAATTTAATTTGAATTCCAAAATCACATTGTTCCGTCCGTATTTTATTTTACTGTATGTCTTCCTAAGCTCCAAAGTTTCTGCGTCAAATTTCCTATTTTCACTGTAGTCTTTGACACTTCGAACGACAATTTGAATCATATATTCAAAAAAAAATGAAAAATTTGTGCCAACAAGCCTAAATATTCTGAAAATTTGTTTGATTTTTAATGGATAATATGATATAATGGTCGTCAATCTATAATTCACATAAACAGAGGAGTAGAAAATGAAAAAAAATCGTGTATTTGCTACAGCAGGTCTTGTTTTATTAGCAGCAGGTGTACTTGCAGCATGCAGTTCTTCAAAATCATCTGATTCATCAGCCCCTAAAGCTTATGGCTATGTTTATACAGCAGACCCAGAAACCTTGGACTACCTGATTTCAAGTAAAAATAGTACAACAGTAGTGACTTCAAATGGGATTGATGGTTTATTCACTAACGATAATTACGGTAATCTTGCTCCTGCAGTTGCAGAGGATTGGGAAGTCTCTAAGGATGGTTTGACCTACACTTATAAGATTCGTAAAGGGGTTAAATGGTTTACCTCTGATGGAGAAGAATATGCAGAGGTGACGGCTAAAGATTTCGTGAACGGCTTAAAACACGCAGCAGATAAAAAATCAGAAGCTATGTATCTAGCTGAAAACTCGGTTAAAGGCTTGGCAGATTATCTATCAGGAACTTCAACAGATTTTTCAACAGTTGGTGTCAAGGCGGTTGATGATTATACGTTACAATACACTTTGAACCAGCCTGAACCGTTCTGGAACTCTAAGTTGACCTATTCTATTTTCTGGCCTCTGAATGAAGAATTCGAAACATCAAAAGGAAGCGATTTTGCTAAACCAACAGATCCGACATCCTTGCTTTATAATGGGCCATTCTTGTTGAAAGGGTTGACTGCAAAATCTTCTGTAGAGTTTGTAAAAAATGAACAATATTGGGACAAAGAAAACGTCCACCTAGATACTATAAATCTGGCTTACTATGATGGCTCAGATCAGGAGTCGCTAGAGCGTAACTTCACTAGTGGAGCTTATAGTTATGCCCGTCTTTTCCCTACCAGCTCCAACTATTCTAAGGTTGCAGAAAAATACAAGGACAATATCTATTATACACAACCAGGCTCTGGGATTGCTGGTCTGGGTGTGAATATTGATCGCCAAAGTTACAACTATACTTCTAAAACTACAGATTCAGAGAAAGCAGCTACTAAGAAGGCATTGCTTAACAAAGATTTCCGTCAAGCCTTGAATTTTGCTCTTGATCGCTCAGCTTACTCAGCTCAAATCAATGGTAAAGATGGAGCAGCTTTAGCAGTTCGTAATCTATTTGTAAAACCAGACTTTGTTTCAGTTGGTGAGAAGACCTTTGGTGATTTAGTCGCTGCTCAACTTCCTGCTTATGGAGATGAGTGGAAAGGTGTGAATTTAGCTGATGGGCAGGATGGTTTATTCAATGCTGACAAGGCCAAGGCAGAGTTTGCGAAAGCTAAGAAAGCTTTAGAAGCAGATGGCGTTCAGTTTCCTATTCATCTGGATGTTCCAGTAGACCAAGCATCAAAAGGCTACATCGCCCGTATTCAGTCCTTTAAACAATCTGTAGAAACAGTTCTTGGTGTTGAAAATGTCGTTGTCGATATTCAACAAATGACAAGTGATGAATTCCTTAATATTACTTACTATGCTGCCAATGCTTCATCTGAGGATTGGGATGTATCGGGAGGAGTTACATGGGGACCAGACTATCAAGACCCATCTACTTACTTGGATATTTTAAAAACAACTAGCAGTGAAACTACAAAAACATATTTAGGATTTGATAATCCAAATAGCCCTTCAGTAGTTCAAGTTGGTTTGAAAGAATACGATAAATTGGTTGATGAAGCTGCCAAAGAGACAAGCGACTTGAATGTCCGTTATGAAAAATATGCAGCGGCTCAAGCATGGTTGACTGATAGTTCTCTCTTTATTCCTGCTATGGCTTCTTCTGGTGCAGCACCGGTGCTTTCACGAGTTGTTCCATTTACTAGAGCTTCTGCGCAAACAGGCTCTAAGGGGTCAGATGTTTACTTCAAATATTTGAAATTGCAAGATAAAGCGGTGACTAAGAAAGAGTATGAAAAAGCTCGTGAAAAATGGTTGAAAGAAAAAGCTGAATCAAATGAGAAAGCTCAAAAAGAATTGGCAAGTCATGTGAAGTAAATAATTTCTAATAGAACTTTCTCTCCATGAGGAGAAGGTTCTTTTGGGATTTTTAAAGGAAATAATATGAAAAAATATATTTTTATGCGTGTTTTGCGGTCATTGGTTTCGATTTTCTTAGTGACGACTTTGACCTACACGATTATCTATACCTTGGTTCCTCGAAAATTGATTTTCAAGCAGGATCCTAACTATAATAAAATTGCGACAACGGCTGATAAACGTGATAACTATGAAAATACTGTGTTTGAGCGTATGGGCTACATTGAGTATTACGATACTAAAGAGTTGCAAGAAAAGGCAAGTAGCATGGATTCTTCTGTAACAGTAGAAGCAAATGCGACCAATAAAGCTATTTATGAAAAGTACATCAATCAATTAGGTCATGGTTGGACCTTGGGAGAATTTACTGAAAGTGGTCAATTCTATGCTAGTCGTGAAATCCCCATTTTTGAACGTGTTTTTCACTTCTATGCTAACTTGATTGACATTGACCATACAAATAAAATCCAAGACCCTGAAAATCCAGACTTGAAACGCTACCTTCGTTTTGAAAATGATCCAGCTATCGGATGGTCATTGGTCGGTTCAGGAACTAAACATAAATATCTCTTATACTTTAACAGTCAGTTCCCATTTGTTCATCAAAACTTTGTGAACTTGAATTTAGGTGACTCTTACCCAACCTATGCTAATACACCAGTTCTTCAGGTTATTACTCAAGGTCAAGGACAAACCAAAACTGCCCAAGTTCAGTTCCCAACAGGTAAGAAAACGTCTTCTGTAAATATTTACTCAAGAACCTACAAGTCACCTAGTCAGGCTGACTCTCGTGAAGTAGCTAGCTATGGGAAAGATGATCCTTATACAGCGACTGAAAGTAATTACCAATATCCATCTATGATTGTCAGCTCTGCTATTACTGGTTTGATTGGTTTGGTGATTTCTTATGCGATTGCAGTGCCACTTGGTTCAGCCATGGCTCGTTTCAAGAACACTTGGATTGATAGCTTCTCAACAGGGGCTTTGACCTTCTTGCTTGCTCTTCCAACCATTGCCTTGGTTTACATCGTTCGATTGATTGGATCATCTATTGGTCTTCCAGATTCGTTCCCTATCTTGGGAGCTGGAGATTGGCGTTCTTACGTTTTACCAGCAGTCATCCTTGGTTTGTTGGGTGCTCCTGGTACAGCTATTTGGATTCGTCGTTACATGATTGACTTGCAATCTCAAGACTTTGTTCGTTTCGCTCGTGCAAAAGGTTTGTCTGAAAAAGAAATTTCAAACAAACACATCTTTAAAAATGCCATGGTTCCGCTGGTTTCAGGAATTCCTGGTGCTATTATTGGGGTTATCGGTGGTGCAACCCTTACTGAAACAGTCTTCGCCTTCCCAGGTATGGGTAAAATGTTGATTGACTCTGTAAAAGCATCTAATAACTCTATGGTCGTTGGTCTTGTCTTCATCTTTACATGTATTTCTATCTTCTCACGTCTTTTGGGAGATATTTGGATGACTATTATTGACCCACGTATTAAATTGACTGAGAAAGGAGGCAAATAATGTCTACAATCGATAAAGAAAAATTTCAGTTTATAAAACGTGACGATTTTGCCTCTGAAACTATTGATGCGCCAGCATATTCTTACTGGAAATCAGTGTTTAGACAATTTATGAAGAAAAAATCAACTGTAGTCATGTTGGGAATCTTGGTAGCCATCATTTTGATGAGTTTCATCTACCCAATGTTTTCTAAGTTTGATTTCAATGATGTCAGCAAGGTAAACGACTTTAGTGCTCGTTATATCAAGCCAAATGCTGAGCATTGGTTCGGTACAGACAGTAACGGTAAATCACTCTTTGACGGTGTCTGGTTTGGAGCTCGTAACTCTATCCTTATTTCTGTGATTGCGACAGTGATTAACTTGGTTATCGGTGTTTTTGTCGGTGGTATTTGGGGAATTTCAAAATCAGTTGACCGTGTCATGATGGAAGTTTATAACGTCATCTCAAACATCCCATCTCTTTTGATTGTCATTGTCTTGACTTACTCAATCGGAGCTGGATTCTGGAATCTGATTTTTGCTATGAGTGTGACGACATGGATTGGGATTGCCTTCATGATCCGTGTGCAAATCTTGCGTTACCGTGATTTGGAATACAACTTGGCGTCACGTACTTTGGGAACACCAACCTTGAAGATTGTTGCCAAAAACATTATGCCACAATTGGTATCTGTTATTGTGACAACGATGACTCAAATGCTTCCAAGCTTTATCTCATACGAAGCCTTCTTGTCTTTCTTCGGTCTAGGATTACCGATTACCGTGCCAAGTTTGGGTCGTTTGATTTCGGATTATTCACAAAACGTAACAACCAATGCTTACTTGTTCTGGATTCCATTGACAACCCTTGTTTTGGTATCCTTGTCCCTTTTCGTAGTTGGTCAAAACTTAGCGGATGCTAGTGATCCACGTACACATAGATAGGAGTAGAAATGACAAAAGAAAAAAATGTAATTTTGACTGCTCGCGATATTGTCGTGGAATTTGACGTTCGTGACAAAGTATTGACAGCCATTCGCGGCGTTTCCCTTGAACTAGTTGAAGGAGAAGTATTAGCCTTGGTAGGTGAGTCAGGATCAGGAAAATCTGTTTTGACAAAGACCTTCACAGGTATGCTCGAAGAAAATGGTCGCATTGCCCAAGGTAGTATTGACTACCGTGGTCAGGATTTGACAAATCTATCTTCTCACAAGGATTGGGAACAAATTCGTGGTGCTAAGATTGCGACTATCTTCCAGGATCCAATGACTAGTTTGGACCCCATTAAAACAATTGGTAGCCAGATTACAGAAGTTATTGTAAAACACCAAGGAAAAACAGCCAAGGAAGCAAAAGAATTGGCCATTGACTACATGAATAAAGTTGGAATCCCAGACGCAGATAGACGTTTTGATGAATACCCATTCCAATATTCTGGAGGAATGCGTCAACGTATCGTTATTGCGATTGCCCTTGCCTGCCGACCTGATGTCTTGATCTGTGATGAGCCAACAACTGCCTTGGATGTAACCATTCAAGCTCAGATTATTGATTTGCTAAAATCTTTACAAAACGAGTATCATTTCACAACAATCTTTATCACTCACGACCTTGGTGTGGTAGCAAGTATTGCGGATAAGGTAGCGGTTATGTATGCAGGAGAAATCGTTGAGTATGGAACTGTTGAGGAAGTCTTCTATGACGCTTGCCATCCATATACATGGAGTCTCTTGTCTAGCTTGCCTCAGCTTGCTGATGATAAAGGGGATCTTTACTCAATCCCAGGAACACCTCCGTCACTTTATACTGACTTGAAAGGGGATGCCTTTGCCTTGCGTTCTGACTATGCAATGCAGATTGACTTCGAACAAAAAGCTCCTCAATTCTCAGTATCAGAGACACATTGGGCTAAAACTTGGCTACTTCATGAGGATGCTCCAAAAGTAGAAAAACCAGCTGTGATTGCAAATCTCCATGATAAGATCCGTGAAAAAATGGGATTTGCCCATCTGGCTGACTAGGAGGAAGGAAATGTCTGAAAAATTAGTAGAAATTAAAGATTTAGAAATTTCCTTCGGTGAAGGAAGTAAGAAGTTTGTCGCGGTTAAAAATGCTAACTTCTTTATCAACAAGGGAGAAACGTTCTCGCTTGTTGGTGAGTCAGGTAGTGGGAAAACAACTATTGGTCGTGCTATCATCGGTCTAAATGATACAAGTAATGGAGATATCATTTTTGAGGGTCAAAAGATTAATGGTAAGAAATCGCGTGAACAAGCTGCGGAATTGATTCGTCGAATCCAGATGATTTTCCAAGACCCTGCCGCAAGTTTGAATGAACGTGCGACTGTTGATTATATTATTTCTGAAGGTCTTTACAATCACCGTTTATTTAAGGATGAAGAAGAACGTAAAGAGAAAGTTCAAAATATTATCCGTGAAGTAGGTCTTCTTGCTGAGCATTTGACTCGTTACCCTCATGAGTTTTCAGGTGGTCAACGTCAACGTATCGGTATTGCCCGTGCCTTGGTCATGCAACCAGACTTTGTTATTGCGGATGAACCAATTTCAGCCTTGGACGTTTCTGTGCGTGCCCAAGTCTTGAACTTGCTCAAAAAATTCCAAAAAGAACTTGGCTTGACCTATCTCTTTATCGCCCATGACTTGTCGGTTGTTCGTTTTATTTCAGATCGTATCGCAGTTATTTACAAGGGTGTTATTGTAGAGGTTGCAGAGACAGAAGAATTGTTTAACAATCCAATTCACCCATATACTCAAGCCTTGCTTTCAGCGGTACCAATTCCAGACCCAATCTTGGAACGTAAGAAGGTCTTGAAGGTTTACGACCCAAGTCAACACGACTATGAGACTGATAAACCATCCATGGTTGAAATCCGTCCAGGTCACTATGTTTGGGCCAACCAAGCCGAATTGGCACGTTATCAAAAAGGACTAAACTAGTAATGGTTTTATAATTTCCATGTCAACTTTTATGGAAATTATGGCTCTTTGTCAACTGTA
>NZ_VMLO01000005.1:0-31418 GCF_013276735.1 Streptococcus sp. 1559 | reverse complement strand
GTGAGGAGCAGAGTGGATAAATTAAGTTTGCTACTGTATAATGGATTTATCACTAATACTCTTCGAAAATCTCTTCAAACCACGTCAGCGTCGCCTTGCCGTAGATATAGTTACTGACTTCGTCAGTTCTATCCACAACCTCAAAACAGTGTTTTGAGCTGACTTCGTCAGTTCTATCTGCAACCTCAAAGCTGTACTTTGAGCAGCTTACGGCTAGTTTGCTCTTTGATTTTCATTGAGTATGAAACTAAATCTCAAACACCTAGTCCTTTTATTATACTGCAAGAAGATATAGTTTTCAATTATAGTTTTTCTCTAACTAGCTATAGTCTATTTTTATATCCTAATGTAGAGAAAACAGCCCTAGGGACTGTTTTTCATTAATAATGCATCAAAACTTTGTAATCGTAGTCACCGATTTTTTCACGACCGTTCAATTCATCCAATTCAACAAGGAAGGCACAACCTGCTACAACACCACCAAGTTTTTCAATCATCTCGATAGTTGCCTTAACAGTTCCACCTGTCGCCAAGAGGTCATCTACGATCAGAACACGTTGACCTGGCTTGATGGCATCCGCATGCATAGTCAAGGTATCAACACCGTACTCTTTTTCATAGTCAGCAGAAATGACTTCGCGTGGCAATTTACCTGGCTTACGAACAGGCGCAAAACCAATTCCCAACTCAAAGGCAACTGGACAGCCCACGATAAATCCACGAGCCTCAGGCCCTACAATCATGTCTATTTTCTTGTCAGTAGCATACTGAACAATTTCACGAACAGCATAGCTATAAGCATTTCCATCAGCCATCAAAGGACTGATATCACGGAAGGTAATTCCTTCCTTTGGATAATTTTCAATTGTTGCAATATAATCTTTTAAATTCATCTTTTTCTTTCTTTCAAAGTTTTTACTCTCTATTATACCATATTTTCTAGTAAAGAAGAAAGAGAAAACAATATTTCATTTGCTAGTCACCCTATAAGCCAAATAAGATGACCATTTTTATTCAAAGGGTATCACAAGATAGATGCATAATATGACTTCCCTAGCAAAAAGGAGAGAAGCATTTTGTTTCTCTCCCTAGATTAACTGATATCTCTCCACTACAATTGATAAAGAGATATCTTTTCTTGTAGTGCTTTAAATTTTATTTATTTTAATAGACTGTTTTTTTCAGTTTCTACATCAAAGAAGTGTGCTTTGTTCAAGTCAAATCCAAGTTCAACTGTTGCACCTGTCTGCAAGTAGTCACGAGCATCAACTTTGGCAACAAACTCGTCTTTACCAACTTGGCAGTAAAGGTGAGATTCTGAACCAAGCAGTTCTGATACAGAGATAGTCGCTTTTACAACACAGTCTGGGAATGTTTCAAGGAAAGCAGGTTCTGCATTCACGTCTTCTGGACGGATACCGAAGATCAATTCTTTACCTTCGTAGCCTTTTTCGCGAAGAACTTTCAATGCTCCTTCTGGAACTTTCAAGCGGAAACCGTCAGAAATAATTTCGCTACCAACTAATTTCACATTGATGAAGTTCATTGCTGGGCTTCCGATGAATCCTGCAACAAATTTGTTAACTGGGTTTTTATAAACTTCTTGAGGAGTACCGATTTGTTCAACACGTCCGATAGTACCTGTACCAGCAGGGTTCTTAGTTGCTGACATGATAACGATACGGTCTGCAAGTGTCATCGCTTCTGTTTGGTCGTGAGTTACGTAGATAGTAGTAGCTCCGATACGACGGTGGATTTTCGCAATCTCAGCACGCATTGATACACGAAGTTTAGCATCCAAGTTTGACAAAGGTTCATCCATCAAGAATACTTTTGCATCACGGACGATGGCACGCCCCATGGCAACACGTTGACGTTGACCACCTGAAAGGTCAGCTGGTTTACGTTCCAAGAATTCTTTCAATCCAAGAATTTCAGCTGCTTCTTGCACACGTTTGTCGATGTCTTCCTTGCTGTATTTACGCAATTTCAAACCGAAAGCCATGTTATCATAAACAGTCATGTGTGGGTAAAGAGCGTAGTTTTGGAATACCATGGCGATGTCGCGGTCTTTTGGAGCTACATCATTGACAACCACGCCATCGATAGATGCAGTACCTTCTGTGATGTCTTCAAGACCAGCAATCATACGGAGTGTAGTTGATTTACCACATCCTGAAGGACCTACGAAAACGATAAATTCTTTATCTTTGATGTTCAAGTTGAAATCTTCAACTGAATAGTGTTCGCTATTTGGATATTTTTTGTAAATATTTTTAAGATTCAATTCTACCATGAGGTGAACTCCTTTTGTCTTTTGATAATTACATTATATATGAAAACGTTTTACATTTCTATGGCAAGGTGACCAAAAAAACAAAAAAGTTCTGTGCAACTTGCACAAAACTTTAGAGAAGATCGGAGAATTTGAAAAAGATAATCTTTATTATTCTTCTATGACAAAAGCAGAAACAAAGATTAGCTTTCCCATATTTTCGCTGATTTTCCACTACATTTGACTGGATTCCAATTTTTTAGAGAAATGCAAAAGAGCTAGCCTAAGCTAACTCTTATCCTATGCGGAGAGAGGGACTTGAACCCTCACGACCTAAAGCGGTCACAGGATCCTTAGTCCTGCGCGTCTGCCAATTCCGCCATCCCCGCGTCGATTACTTTACTAGTATATCAACTTTTGGGATACTTGTCAACACTTTTTTTCAAATTTTTTCATTTCATTAACCAAATTACTCTAAAATTTCATTTAGATTTTCATCTACTAACTTAGCTCCAAGTGTGTTTTTGAAATGACCTAGGGCAAATTGATGATTTTCAGGCCAGATGGAAGCAACAGCTGGTTTAACAATCTCGATGTCATATCCTAGATTATAGGCATCTATAGCTGTATGTAGGACACAGATATCCGTCAAGACACCTGTTAAGATAACGGTAGAAATTCGACGCTCTCTCAAACGGATATCCAGGTCAGTCCCTGAAAAAGCTGAGTAATGGCGTTTATCCATCCAAAAGACACGACTGTCTGAACCATGCTCTTGATAAAAGGTCCCCAAATCTCCATATAAATTCCGTCCGCTCGTCCCAATCAAATTGTGAGGAGGAAATAGTTTACTTTCTGGATGAAAACAATCGTTTTCTTCGTGAGCATCAATGGTAAAGAAGACGTAGTCTCCACGTTCAAAAGCTAATCGAGTCACCTTGCTAATGGCTTCTGAAATAGCTTGAGCTGGAGCCCCTGCTGTCAATTTACCACTATCAGCAACAAAATCTTCTGTATAATCAATCGAAATCAAAGCCTTAGTCATTAGTAATCTCTTTTCTTCACTTCTTCAAAAATATCTGAAATCAAGACCTTAAGATAGGTTCCCTTCATTCCAAGAGAGCGACTTTCAATAATCCCCGCAGATTCAAGTTTACGCAGAGCATTGACAATCACAGAACGAGTGATTCCGATACGATCTGCAATCACTGACGCAGTCAACTGCCCTTCATTTCCATTTAACTCCCCTAAAATTGCTGAAACAGCACGGAGTTCGGAGTAAGAAAGGGTATTAACCGCCATGGTAACAGCAGTACGGCGGCGAATATTTTTCTCATCTTCTTCACGTTGGAAATTAAGGAGTTGAATCCCAACGACGGTACTGGCAATCTCAACAAGGATCAAGTCCTCATCTTCGAATTTTTTATCATTGCGCCAAATAATCAAAGAACCAAGTCGAATCCCCGATACATGAATTGGAGCAATAGTCGTCAAACCATCTGGAAAATCGTCTCTACTCTCAACAGGGAAAATACTCATATCATGCTCAACAGGCAAATTTGCTTCTGTTTCGTAAATCATATTAGCCCCTTGAACGTAGTCATCTGGGAAAATCTTAGTTTGGAAGAATTGCTCTACGCGATCTGTATTTGTTTTATAACGCATAAAATAACCAAGCAGACGTCCCTTACTATTGATAATGCAGGCATTGCAATGAATAATATCCGCTAACTGACGCGTAATAGCGTTGTAAGGCAGCTCATCCTGCAACTGCTCCTCTGAGCGCTTCAAAATTGATGTAATCTTTCTTGTTTTTTCTAATAAATGTGCCATTTTTCACCTCGAATTTAATCGCTATCATTATAACATAAAAACGTTTCTTTTTCAATAATTATCTGAAAATTCCTTATTGACTTGCAATTTTTAAAAACAAGAATATTTTTAACTAAATTGTTCCTTTTCTATTGACAAGTTGCCTGTTTTTGTGTATCATAACATTATAAAAAGATAATACAATAATTTTATTTATCTTTTTTTCACATTCGGTCTCCTTATATAAAAAAGCGATTCATTTTGAACCGCTTTTTCTTATTTATCTCCCTTGTTACGAATAACAAAGCCTGTTTGCTTTTCACTTGAGGTATTGCGTGGTTTTTTATTATCCTTACGGTAACGTTTTTCCTTATCAAAACGATCATTGCCACGACTTCCTTTTTTGAACTCATCACGACGACCACCACGACGGTTGTCTCCTCGGCGATTATCACGACGGTCATCTCCACGACGACCTCCCTTAGCTTTACCACCGAAGCCATTACCTGATGGTTTAAATGGCAGTGGTTTTTCACGTGCGATCTCCACTTCTGGAAGGCTATCTGGATCTTGAACAGTCAGACTCAAGATATACATTGCCAATTCTTCTGGAGTAAACTCAGCAGCCAATTTGCGAGCATCCTTACCAAATTTCTCAAAGTTGGCACGAATGGTTTCATCTGCAAAATCACGTTCGATTTTCTTAAGAGCTACATGTTTTTTAGCTTGGAAGGCTTCTTCTGCACTTGCAGGTTTGAGACCTTTCATGCGTTTCTTTGTCAAGTTTTCAATAATTTGAAGGTAGCCCATTTCGTTTGGTGATACGAAGGTAATCGACTGACCTGACTTACCAGCACGACCTGTACGACCGATACGGTGAACATAACTCTCAGGATCTTGTGGAATATCGTAGTTGTAGACATGGGTCACACCTGAAATATCCAAACCACGCGCTGCAACGTCCGTCGCAACTAGAACATCCAGATTACCGTTTTTAAAATCACGAAGGACACGAAGACGTTTGTTTTGGTCCAAATCACCATGAATTCCTTCTGCACGGAAGCCACGGATTTTCAGACCACGAGTCAATTCATCCACACGGCGTTTTGTACGACCAAATACGATAGCAAGCTCAGGTTGCTCCACATCCATGAGACGTGTCATAGTATCAAATTTTTCTTGTTCCTTAACTCGGATATAGTATTGATCAACCAATTCTGTTGTCAATTCCTTAGCAGCAATCTTCACATGCTCAGGTTCTTTCATAAACTGAACACCGATACGTTTGATGGCATCTGGCATAGTTGCTGAGAAAAGAAGAGTTTGTCGATTTTCAGGGACACGGGAGATGATAGCTTCAATGTCTTCAAGGAAGCCCATGTTGAGCATTTCATCCGCTTCGTCAAGGATAAGCGTTTCAATATCTTGTAATTTCAAGGCCTTGCGTTTGATCAAGTCTAAGAGGCGACCAGGTGTTCCCACCACGATATGGGCACCAGATTTAAGAGCCTTAATTTGTTTTTCAATGCTTGATCCGCCGTATACTGAGCGGACTTTGACTCCCTTGCTACGACCAAAACGGAACAATTCCTCTTGACTTTGGACAGCGAGTTCACGAGTTGGAGCGATCACCAAGGCTTGGATAGTCGCTTCTTCTGTACGGATTTTTTCAAGGGTAGGCAAGCCAAAGGCTGCAGTTTTTCCTGTACCAGTCTGAGCTTGACCGATAACGTCCTTGCCTTCAAGGGCCAAGGGAATGGTTTGTTCTTGGATCGGACTGGCTTCTACAAAACCAGCTTTTTCAATCTCTGCTAGCAAATCAGCAGACAAGTTTAATTCATTAAATTTCACGTTGTTCTTCTTTCTAAAGGTGGTGCGAAGCCACCCCATAGGGCTTAGTGTATACTTTTCTTTTTATGACGTATTTTCATATACTGGATATAAAATCGTGTTGCTTCTTTTCCACAAAAGAAAAGTACTGTTTTCTTTGCAACCTATCTAGTATAACACAAGACCAGAGCAAAAGATAGCCCAATTTCTCTAGAAAATCATGTAAGCGGTTTTTGGCTTTCCTTTTTGATTGAACGACCTAGATAATAAGACAAAGCCAAGGCGATACTATATAAAATGATAAAAACGAACAAGGTTTGTGTGTAAGAATGAGCCATTTTATAAGTCTCTGCTAATAAAATAGGTCCCGCTAAACCAGCCATTGCCCAAGCCGTTAAAATATAACCATGCAGAGCGGCCAATTCCTTGGTTCCAAAAATATCACTGAGATAAGCTGGAATCAAAGAAAAACCAGCTCCATAGCAAGTCATCAAAATAGACATAGCGACTACAAATAAAACGGAATCTGTAAAGAGCCAAAGTGAGAGAGAAAAGAAAAGATTGACAAGCAGTAATATACTAAAGGTTAGAGGGCGACCGATATAGTCAGACAAACTCGCCCAAAGCAAGCGACCAAATCCATTGAAAATCCCCAAAACGCCCACCATTACTGCTGCATGACTTGTAGACAAGCCAGCCATCTCCTGTGCCATTGGCGATGCCGCTGAAATTAAGCCTAAACCACAAGCTATGTTGATAAAGAAAATAATCCAAAGTATATAAAACCGATTGCTTTTTAGAGCCTGATTTGCAGTCATCCCTTGCGTCAAAGAGGCTGTTTTTTCTTTCCCTGAAACAGATAAAATTGCAAGCTCTTGCTCATTTGGACGCTTAATGAATTGTGAAGCTAGGAGCATGATAATAAAGTAACTTGCACCTAAAATATAAAAAGTTTCTACAAGCCCTACCCCTGCGATGAGATGTTGCGCTATGGGACTAGTCAATAAAGAAGCAAAACCAAACCCCATAATCGCTAAACCTGTTGCGAGACCACGTTTATCAGGAAACCATTTTATAATCGTTGACACAGGGGTAATGTAGCCTGCTCCCAAACCAAGCCCACCTAAAATTCCATAAGCGAGATACAACAACCACAGCTCCTGACGGTCTATTGCAAATCCTGTTAAGATATTTCCACCTGCGTATAGAAAAGCAGATAGACTCCCCATGACTCTCGGACCAAATTTTTCTACCAAACGCCCCATAAATGCAGCCGATAAGCCTAAACAAAAGATTGCTAGACTAAAGGCAAAGGCAACAGAAGCCTGATCCCATCCCGTTTTTTCAATAATAGGGTTACGATAAACACTCCAAGCATAAGTCGAACCCAGCATTAAGTGTAAAATGACCCCAGCAAAGGCAATAATATAGCGATTCGATTTCATAAAACCTCCTATTTTCGAACATTTATTCTATCTTATATAAAAATAGATAGGATTTTAGTTTATCAAGCTTGTCAAAAAATTACTAGTTTTTTGTCTAGAAAGCGTTTTTATATTTTTCTGTCTTTTTCGTAGCAGAATTGTGCAAAAGTTTTTTTCTTGTGCTAGAATGAAATTCGAATAGGAGGAACTCTAAATGTTAACTTATGATTTAATCGTTATTGGATTTGGTAAGGCTGGTAAAACACTAGCTGGTAAATTGGCTTCAGCTGGCAAAAAAGTTGCCCTCGTTGAACGTAGCAAAGCTATGTATGGTGGAACTTGTATCAACATTGGTTGTATCCCAACTAAAACCTTGCTAGTTGCTGCTGAGAAGGGCTTGTCTTTTGAAGAAGTCATTGCTACCAAAAATACTATCACTGGTCGCCTCAACGGTAAAAACTATGCGACTGTTGCTGGTACAGGCGTGGATATCTTTGATGCGGAAGCTCACTTCCTTTCAAATAAAGTCATCGAAATCCAAGCTGGTGATGAAAAGAAAGAACTGACTGCTGAAACAATCGTCATCAACACTGGTGCTGTTTCAAACGTCTTGCCTATCCCTGGACTTGCTACAAGCAAGAACGTCTTTGACTCAACAGGTATCCAAAATTTGGACAAATTGCCTGAAAAACTTGGAGTCCTTGGTGGTGGAAATATCGGTCTTGAATTTGCTGGCCTTTACAACAAACTTGGAAGCAAGGTTACAGTCCTAGATGCCTTGGATACATTCCTACCTCGTGCAGAACCTTCCATCGCAGCTCTTGCTAAACAATACCTGGAAGAAGACGGTATTGAATTGCTTCAAAATATCCATACTACTGAAATTAAAAACGACGGTGACCAAGTGCTTATCGTAACTGAAGACGAAACTTACCGTTTCGATGCCCTTCTCTACGCAACTGGACGTAAACCAAATGTAGAACCACTTCAACTTGAAAATACAGATATTGAACTTACTGAACGTGGTGCTATTAAAGTAGACAAACATTGTCAAACAAACGTTCCTGGTGTATTTGCAGTTGGGGATGTCAACGGTGGCCTTCAATTTACTTACATTTCACTTGATGACTTCCGTGTTGTCTACAGCTACCTTGCTGGAGATGGCAGCTACACACTTGAAGACCGTCTCAATGTACCAAACACCATGTTTATCACACCTGCACTTTCACAAGTTGGTTTGACTGAAAGCCAAGCAGCAGATTTGAAACTTCCATACGCTGTTAAGGAAATTCCTGTTGCAGCCATGCCTCGTGGTCACGTAAATGGAAACCTTCGCGGAGCTTTCAAAGCTGTTGTTAATACTGAAACCAAAGAAATTCTTGGAGCAAGCATCTTCTCAGAAGGTTCTCAAGAAATCATCAACATCATCACTGTTGCTATGGACAACAAGATTCCTTACACTTACTTCACAAAACAAATCTTCACTCACCCAACCTTGGCTGAGAACTTGAATGACTTGTTTGCGATTTAAGTTGAGATCACATCTTAACTGACAGCCCTCTGAGGGCTGTTTTCATTTCTGCGAAATCTCATACTCTTCGAAAATCAAATTCAAACCACGTCAGCTTCACCTTGCCGTACTCAAGTACAGCCTGCGGCTAGCTTCCTAGTTTGCTCTTTGATTTTCATTGAGTATCAAATCTGTCTTTTCCCTCTTTTGTGATATAATAGAAACATGAACTTAAAAACTACTTTGGGCCTTCTTGCTGGGTGTTCTTCCCACTTCGTTTTAAGCCGTCTTGGACGTGGAAGTACGCTCCCAGGGAAAGTCGCCCTTCAATTTGATAAAGATATTTTACAAAACCTAGCTAAGAACTACGAGATTGTCGTGGTCACTGGAACAAATGGAAAAACCCTGACAACTGCCCTCACTGTCGGCATTTTAAAAGAGGTTTATGGTCAAGTTCTAACCAACCCAAGCGGTGCCAACATGATTACAGGAATTGCAACAACCTTCCTAACAGCCAAATCTTCAAAAACTGGGAAAAATATTGCCGTCCTCGAAATTGACGAAGCCAGTCTATCTCGTATCTGTGACTATATCCAGCCTAGTCTTTTTGTCATTACTAATATCTTCCGTGATCAGATGGACCGTTTCGGTGAAATCTATACTACCTATAACATGATATTGGATGCCATTCGGAAAGTTCCAACTGCTACTGTTCTCCTTAACGGAGACAGCCCACTTTTCTACAAACCATCTTTCCCAAATCCTATACAGTATTTTGGTTTTGACTTGGAAAAAGGACCAGCCCAACTGGCTCACTACAATACCGAAGGGATTCTCTGTCCTGACTGCCAAAGCATCCTCAAATATGAACATAATATCTATGCAAACTTGGGTGCCTATATCTGTGAAGGTTGTGGATGTAAACGTCCTGATCTCGACTATCGTTTGACAAAACTGGTTGAGTTGACCAACAATCGCTCTCGCTTTGTCATAGATGGCCAAGAATACGGTATCCAAATCGGCGGGCTCTATAATATCTATAACGCCCTAGCTGCTGTGGCCATCGCCCGTTTCCTCGGCGCAGATTCCCAACTCATCAAACAGGGATTTGACAAGAGCCGTGCTGTCTTTGGACGCCAAGAAACCTTTCATATCGGTGACAAGGAATGTACCCTTGTCTTGATTAAAAATCCAGTCGGTGCAACCCAAGCTATCGAAATGATCAAACTAGCACCTTATCCATTTAGCCTATCTGTCCTCCTTAATGCCAACTATGCAGATGGAATTGACACTAGCTGGATCTGGGATGCAGACTTTGAGCAAATCACTGACATGGACATTCCTGAAATCAACGCTGGCGGTGTTCGTCATTCTGAAATCGCTCGTCGCCTCCGAGTGACTGGCTATCCAGCTGAGAAAATCACTGAAACGAGTAATCTGGAGCAAGTTCTCAAGACCATTGAGAATCAAGACTGCAAGCATGCCTATATTCTGGCAACTTATACTGCCATGCTGGAATTTCGTGAACTGCTGGCTAGTCGTCAGATTGTTAGAAAGGAGATGAACTAATGGTTTATACTTCACTTTCCTCAAAAGATGGCAATTACCCCTATCAGCTCAACATTGCCCACCTCTACGGAAATCTCATGAATACCTACGGGGACAATGGAAACATCCTCATGCTCAAGTATGTTGCTGAAAAACTGGGAGCCCATGTGACCGTTGACATCGTTTCTCTCCATGATGATTTTGATGAAAATCACTACAACATCGCCTTTTTCGGAGGCGGTCAAGACTTTGAACAAAGTATCATTGCAGACGACCTACCTGCTAAAAAAGAGAGCATTGACAACTACATCAAAAACGACGGTGTGGTTCTCGCTATCTGCGGTGGTTTTCAACTATTGGGTCAATATTATGTTGAAGCTTCAGGCAAACGCATCGAAGGACTAGGGGTCATGGGCCACTACACTCTCAACCAGACCAATAACCGTTTTATCGGGGACATCAAGATTCACAATGAAGATTTCAATGAAACCTACTATGGATTTGAAAATCACCAGGGACGTACCTTCCTCTCTGATGACCAAAAACCACTGGGACAGGTTGTCTATGGAAATGGAAACAACGAAGAAAAGGTCGGCGAAGGGGTTCATTATAAGAATGTCTTTGGTTCCTACTTCCACGGGCCTATCCTCTCTCGTAATGCCAATCTGGCTTATCGCCTAGTCACTACAGCCCTCAAGAAGAAATATGGTCAGGACATCCAACTCCCTGCCTATGAAGATATTCTCAGCCAAGAAATCGCTGAAGAATACAGTGATGTCAAAAGCAAGGCTGACTTTTCTTAAACAAAGTGAAACTATATCAAAGAACTCCGTTATCTTGTCGGAGTTTTTTTGTCTTTTCTTTTACCCTTCTCCCTTGCATTTTCTCTCTTTTTTTGCCAAAATAGAGGGGTAGAAAGAAGGTAGCATATGTCTAAATTACAACAAATCGTAACATATCTTGAATCAGAAAAACTAGACGTCGCTGTCGTATCTGACCCCGTCACAATCAATTACCTCACTGGTTTTTACAGTGATCCCCATGAACGCCAAATGTTCCTCTTTGTCCTAGCGGATCAGGAACCTCTCCTCTTTGTCCCAGCTCTTGAAGTAGAACGTGCAAGTAGCACCGTTTCCTTCCCAGTAGTGGGCTATGTCGATTCTGAAAATCCATGGCAAAAAATCAAACATGCTCTTCCACAACTTGACTTCAAACGTGTCGCTGTTGAGTTTGACAATCTCATCTTGACCAAATACCATGGTTTGAAAACAGTTTTTGAAACTGCTGAGTTTGAAAACCTCACTCCTCGTATCCAACGCATGCGCCTCATCAAATCAGCTGATGAAGTACAAAAAATGATGGTTGCAGGTCTTTATGCGGACAAGGCTGTTCATGTTGGTTTTGACAATATTTCTCTTGATAAGACTGAGACAGATATCATCGCACAAATTGACTTTGCCATGAAACGTGAAGGTTACGAAATGAGCTTTGATACCATGGTCTTGACTGGTGATAATGCTGCGAATCCACACGGCATTCCAGCAGCTAATAAGGTTGAAAATGATGCTCTTCTCCTCTTTGACCTGGGTGTTCTGGTCAATGGCTATGCGTCAGATATGACTCGTACAGTCGCTGTCGGCAAACCAGACCAATTCAAGAAAGATATTTACAACTTGACTCTTGAAGCCCAACAAGCTGCTCTTGACTTTATCAAGCCAGGTGTGACTGCTCATGAAGTGGACCGCGCTGCCCGTGAGGTCATCGAAAAAGCTGGTTATGGTGAGTACTTCAACCACCGTCTCGGGCATGGTATCGGTATGGATGTCCATGAATTCCCATCTATCATGGAAGGAAACGACATGGTCATCGAAGAAGGCATGTGCTTCTCTGTTGAACCAGGTATCTATATCCCTGGTAAAGTCGGTGTTCGTATTGAAGACTGCGGTGTTGTTACCAAGGATGGCTTTGACCTCTTTACAAGTACCAGCAAAGACTTGCTTTATTTTGATTAAGATAGCAACAAACCCTAGTTAGACAAGAAGAATCACTTCTGTTTTATGACGTCCATTCTGAATAAAATTCTTCATTGTTCCCCTATGATTGGTTACAAGTCTCTCAATATTTTTAAGCCCCCATCCCTCTGTCTGACGTTCCTTTCGTATTACCAATTCATTCTCATCAAATGAATTCTCGATAGCAATAAAGAGTTTCTTCTGAAAATATCGTATTCCTAAGATTAAGACCCTATCTTCTTTATTACTCAAGCGCATACAGGCTTCAAGACTATTGTCCAACAAATTACCAAGTAAAACCGCTAAAATATCTGGATTGATTTCTAATCGTTGAGGTACAAAACAATCAATTTCCAATTGTATGTCCTCTACCTTATCCTGTAATTTTTGATTGAGTAAAAAGTTAATTGTTGTATTCTTGGAGTAACAGACAGTTTGGTTCTCTATACTATTTGTCATGCTTTGGAGATAAGACTTCGCTTGTTCAGGATCTTCTTTTAAAAGTGCAAGGAGGATTAAATGTTGATTTTTCAAATCGTGTTGAATCCTTTGAATCCTCCTATAATCTTTTTTAGATTGTTTCATTTCTCTCAGTTGAAAGGTCATCTGTTCCGTCTCTAGTATGCTTTGATAATACCTCTGTTGTTGCTGAGAAAGATATAGGGTGAAATAGAGAGAAGAGAACGTTAACACAATGAGGGCTAATACAGAAACAAAAGAAAGATAATCCTTCTCAAACACTTGCCCTTGAATCGCTGATACTGTAAAAGCAAAACAAATGGACAAAAATGGTACAATAAACTGGTATAACCAAGTCCCTTTAGAAACAGTATAAACTAACTTTTGATGTGCACGAAAAAGTTGTCGAAGAACCAGGGTCACTAGCAATGATAAAAGAAAAGCTACAGCGAGATAAAAAAGCATGGCTATTAGATTTTCTGAAATGACTGATAAAGGGGAAAATAGTTGCACTGCTTGATTGAGTATAGTACCAGCTAGTAAAGTTAGACTCATCTGACAAAAAATCCAAAACGAAGATTCTTGAACAGCATATCCAAAATAAAGACCTAAAAAATAATACTCTGCGATACTGAGAATAAGATTCCCTACTAAGAAAAGATTAGCACCTGAAAATAATATCGTCAACAAGGCATGGAAAAATAAAAGGAGAGAAGTAAAGATACAAATTCTCCTAGACTTTTCTTTTTGGGACAGAGGTCTATAAAAGAAAATAATTCCCAAAAATAAATCAAACAGAATACTCACAATCCGCAAACTGACTAACATTAAAAATTCCTCTCACTCAGATAATAATAATACTTTTCTCTAAAAGACGTTTGAAATTTTCGGCTAATTGGAAGGTGATTTTCATCCATTCCATTTAAAATTGTGACTATTTGCGAATCAAACTCTGTCACATATCTAGGATTGATAATATAGGAAGAATGAATTTGAATAAAGTAATCAGGTAATTTCTCTAAAATATCTTTCGTTTTAAGCAAAGCTTTGTAAGTCTGATCTTTAGTGTAAATAAAGACAGCACGCTTATCCTTTTCAAAAAATACAATGTCATCTAAAGGCAGTGAATAATGCTGCTTTCCAAAAGTAAACGTAAATACAGCTTGCCCTAAATTCAAAAAACGTACCACTCTATCCAGAGTTTTATATAATTTTTTAGAAGTCACTGGTTTAAGTAAATAATCAAAAGTCTGCACTTCAAAAACCTGCTCCATATAATCTCGATAACTGGTAACAAAGATAATCGGGATAAAAGGGTTTACCTTACGGATTTTTTGTGCCATATCAATTCCTGTTATCTGTGGCATCTCGATATCCAAAAAAACACAACTGTACTTCTCTGTCAATTGTTCTAATAGTTTTTGGGGATTCGTATAAACACTCGTTTCTATTTTGATATCCTTATAAGATAAGAGTAAGTTTTCTAGCTGACTACCATCCCTATTAGAATCATCACAAATCGCAATTTTTAACATCAAATTCCTCACTACAAGCATGATTTTGCCAATTATAACGTCAAATACGTCAATTATGACATGCTGATAAAAAAATCGTTAATTTATTATACAATATTCTTATCAAATATGAAAGGAGTTACAAAAATGAAAAATATTCAAGTGCGTAAAGTTATTGCTAAAACTGATATTAGCTGGGGTGTTTTCTAAATTTTGGGCACCTCTAAAAACTACCGGTTTTCTATGTTTAGTAACCAGAAAAGGTTGAAAAATTAGCATTTTAAAATTGAGTTTTTAGAGGAGTTCTTTTCTATTTATTCCTACTGTTGGAATTGAGTAGATAGGTTCACCATTTTCTTTCTACTTATTTCCATTTGTAATAGGAACTGGGAGTTGCAAGACGAGGATATATGATTTATAATCACCTCGTCTTCCTTTTTTAATAAAATAGTGAGGTTAAAATGAAATTCTATCATCCAAGAATAAAAGAAATATATCCTGTTTATAAACTTCATAAAAATTTATTTAGGATTGGGCTACAAATTGGTATAACCACAGAAATTAAGGATGATAATAATAAAATGTGGAATTTAGTCAATATTTTGGACGGACGTCCTTTTCAAGATATTCTCAATATCATACTAACAAAATATGATGATTTAACTGAAGAAGACATCACAGGCGCTCTTGAACTCTTAGATAATGAGGGGGTTCTCGAAGAAGCGGGCGAAATTCAGGATATTAAAGAACGTTATCATTCAAATATATATTATTTCAGTCGCTATTTAAATAGCTTCCAAGATAGTATTGCAACACAGAAAAAAATTCATCAGTCTACTATCCTTTTACTAGGTCTTGGTGGTGGGGGTTCTAACATACTGACATTACTAGCAGGCTTGGGACCTAAAAAGATAAAAATAGTGGATTTTGACATTGTTGAGCAAAGTAATCTAGGAAGACAATTTCTATACAAGGAAGATGATATTGGCTTATCTAAAGTTCAAATTGCCCATAGAGAAGTTACAAAAATGAATTCCGATATTGAAGTAGAAACCCATAATATACGTATCACCTCTGTAAGTGACTTGATTCCTTTACTTGATGATGTTGATATTACGATATGTGTGATTGATGAACCTCAATATGATATTCAACGTATCGTAAATAAAGCAATCGTTACAAAAAATATTCCCTGTATATTTGGCGCCAGTCAAGTTAGTCGTGGTCGTGTCTATTCAGTTATCCCTTACCAAACAGGCTGTTTTGATTGTTTAAATATTTATTATACAAAAATTGACACTCTATTCCTTGAACAATTCCACGGTGTTCGTACGATTACAAAAACAATCCCTACAATAGCCTATGGTCCAGCAATATTTCAACTGACTTCTGCCATTGTTGATGAAACTATCCGATTATTAACTCAATATACGGAACCAATTAGCCTTAACCATCAATACGAAATCAATTATGAAAACGGAGCCTCATTCACACACGATTCTTGGGGACGCTATCTTGATGAATGTCCAACATGCGGCACAGGTAAAGAAGACGATTGGGAAATTTTTTCTAAGTACGGAGAATTAAAGTTATGACAACTGCAAAACTCGTAATTGATAATTTGACTAAATCTTTTGATGGTCAGCACTTAGCCAATAATCATATTTCCTTAGAAATATCACCAGCAAAAATCACGGCTTTTTTGGGACACAATGGAGCTGGAAAATCTACTCTATTGAATCAAATGATTGGTTTTACTAAACCTGACCAAGGAGATATTTTGTATGGTGATATTTCTTTTATATACAATCGTAAACAAGCACGCACCTTAATTAGTTATATGTCTCAACAATATGCCCCACTCGACAAATTAACCGTAGAACAAAATTTAGAAATACTTGGAAAAATGCGAGGATTGAGTTCCCAAGAACTAGAAAAAACAATCAGCCAGCTTCTCACTGATTTAGAAATTGAAGACTATCGTTACAAAAAAGGTAAGGATCTTTCGGGCGGTCTCAAAAGACTAACTTCCTTCGCTATGACACTAATCGGTAGCTCAGACATCATTCTTCTTGACGAACCAACAAATGATGTTGACCCCATTCGTCGTGAAAAGCAATGGCAATTATTGCAAAAGTTAGCTAGCAAGGGGCATACCATTATTATCGTTACTCATAATCTTCTGGAGGTTGAAAAATATGCAGATAATTACGCCCTCTTTAATAATGGTAGATTGCTCAAATCAGGAAAGGTTAAGCAAATCATCCATGACAAACTGTATCAGATAAGCTTTGATTTTAAGACTAAAAGTATATTAGACAAAATAGAAGATTATACAATTATCAATGGTGTTAGTTGTCAATTAGAGATTGAGGAAAGAAGTCTAGCTCCATTGATAGCACAACTGACAGAAGAACTTGGTCAAAAAACAATTTCCAATCTCTCTCTTCATCAAAAAACATTGACTATTTCTGACCTTTATAGAGAGGAGCTAACCAACTAATATGACTCAATTTTTTTACTTACTTCATTGGAACTACTTGCGCCAAAAAGAGCTTTTCATCCTTTTTACACTAGCACAGCTCCTCTTATCCATTTCTCTTCTTTTTGGCTACCCTCTAGTTATTGGCGATATCGATTCGACTACTGCCTACTATCTTTCGTCTGGTTCTGTTTTAATTGGAATTATCTCCATGGGTTGTACAATTTCCTCCCCTGTTATAGCAAATGATAAGTTGGAAGGGCATTTTGATTATATTCGTGCCTTACCCATCCCTAGGATATTCATTTCTCTCGCTGACTTGTGGATGTGGTTAATTGCCATTTTGCCGGGAGTTTTTATTTCTATTCTACTTGGGTATGTCCGTTTTTCTGTTCGTCTCCATCCATCTTTTCTTGGTGTTTTTATTGTGCTTCTGATTTGTCTTACTATGATTAGTCTGGGATTTGCTATAGCCTACACCTTTTCTCCAAATACAGTAACCCTTATGTCGCAGCTAATTCTTATGATTGGACTCATGTTCTCACCACTCATGTATCCTGCAGATCGACTACCTGAGTGGGTAAACCATCTTTACCGTGCCCTCCCTTTCGTCCCTTCCTCAAATCTTCTGCGAGCCAGCCTTTACGACTACGGAAATGTCTCTCTATTGGACATGAGTATTCTCATTCTTTGGATTATGTCAACACAGTTAATTATTTTAAGAACTCTTCATAAAGAAAAATGATTGCTCCTAAAGCTTTTCTTATAGACTAAGCCAATAAAAAGAACCTTCATGACTATTCGAAAAGCTAAACAAGAAGATATTCCTAAATTACTCGATTTATTACAACAAATCCTTACGCTTCACCACCAAGCTCGACCAGATATTTTTAAGCAAACTGGGACTAAATATAGTTCCTCTGAGTTGCAAAATATTCTCTCTCAAGAACATACCCCTATTTTTGTTTTTGAAGATGAGAAGGGACAAGTTCTCGGACACCTATTTTGTACCATAAAAGATAAAACAGATAATCCTGTTCTCCAAGAAATCAAAACCCTTTTTATCAAAGATTTATGTGTAGATCAAAATGCTCGTGGTCAAAAAATTGGTAATCAACTCTATCAATTCGCTCTCAATTATGCTAAAGAAATTGGCTGCCATAATCTAACCCTAAGTGTCTGGAATGATAACGAGGGTGCTCTCCGCTTTTATCAAAGACAAGGGATGAAACCCCAAGAAACAACAATGGAAATGATAATTGATCAAGAAGTAATCTATAAAAAGATGTTAGAAAAAGTTCAATTTCACTAAAAATGAGAAAAATCTTCCCACAATAAAACGCATAGTATCAAGGTTTTCAATACCTGATACTATGCGTTTTTTCTGATTTTTAGGACTTTCTCCACAGCCGCTTTACTTAATCTTCTTGATACTTTGACTAAGAATAAATCCTACAATCATCCCTACCATATTTTGCATGAAATTTGGTAGAATTTCTGGTAGGGCTGCTGCCCAGCCATTCATCAATGTAGAACCCAAGGCGTAACCCCCTACCATGGCAATCGTTGCTAAGATAAGGCCTAACCACTGAGTTTTTCCTTTAAATCCTGCGAAAAATCCCTGCAATCCATGATTGACCAAGCTAAAGAACATCCATTGAGGATAGCCTGATAAGAGGTCAATCAAGAAACCTGCCAGTCCTCCGACTACAGCCCCTTCACGACTACCAAAGTAGAAGGCCGTAAAGAAGACACCCGCATCTAAAAGAGTTAGGATGCCTGTCGGTGTTGGGATTTTTAAGAAATAACCTAGAACCACAGAGAGGGCGGTTAATAGGGATACAAGGGCGATTTTAGTTGTTTTGGTTTGCTTCATATTGTCTTACTCCATACTGATCTGCTTGTGCAATGGCACGGTAAACGAAAGTCTTAGAGCTTTCTACTGCTGGTAAAAGTTCATCACCTTTAACCAAGCGACTGGCAATGCTAGAGGCAAAGGTACAACCTGCGCCAGCATTTTGCCCTTGGATGACAGGATTTTCTAGGACTGTAAAGTTTTGTCCGTCATAAAAGACATCTACAGCCTTGTCCTGACTAAGGCGATTGCCTCCCTTGATAATGACTGCTGGCGCTCCTAAGTCATGCAATTTCTGAGCTGCAGTTTTCATGTCTTCCAAGGTTTTAATTTCCTGACCAGCTAGTAATTCTGCTTCAGGAAGATTAGGCGTAATCACACTGACATGAGGGAAAAAGCGAATCAACTCTTGGCAGAGTTCACTGACAGCTACATCATGCGTTTCCTTACAGACCAAGACAGGATCCAAAACCACAGGCACTCCTGGACGTTGCTTGATAAAGTCCAAAGCCTTCTCAGCCACACTGACAGTTGGTAGAAGACCAATCTTAATCCCTGCAAATTCTACATCACGCAAGCTATCTAATTCATGTTGAAAAATGGTATCGTCAGTTGGAAAGACTTCAAAGCCCTTTTCCGTCAAGGCTGTCAAACAAGTCACTGCTACAAAGCCATGCAAGCCGTTCAAGGTATAGGTAGCCAAATCAGCTGACAAACCACCACCACTAAAAATATCATTCCCAGAAAGTGCTAAAATACGATTATTCTTCATAACGAATCTCCTTTAAATATAAACCATTTGGTGCTGCAGTGGGACCTGCAAGCTGCCTGTCCTTTTTCTCCAAGATGAGGTCAATCTGCTCTACTGGCATACGCTTGTTGCCGATTTTGAGCAGTGTCCCCACCATATTGCGAATCTGTTTATACAAGAAACCATTTCCTGAAAAGGTAAAAGTCAAAAACTGGCCTGTCTCATCAACCCTAAGACTGGCTTCTGTAATAGTGCGAACCTTATCCTCTACACTAGTCCCAGAGGCTGTAAAGCCAGTGAAATCATGGGTTCCTTCTAGCTTTTTGACGGCCTCCTGCATCCTCTCCACATCAAGTGGGTAAGGGAAGTGGGTGGCATAGTGACGGCGCATGGGATTTTTGGGACGTCCTCTATCCACGATAAACTCATAGGTCTTGCTATGCTTGGCATAACGGCAATGAAAATCATCTGCCACAAGCTCAATCGAAATCACATCAATATCTTCAGGAGACTGGGTATCCAAGGCAAAACGGAGTTTCTCCTCATCCATCTGATAAGGCAGGTCAAAATGAAGCACCTGTCCCAGAGCATGAACCCCACTATCTGTCCTACCAGCACCGTGAACAGTAATAGCTTGCCCTTTATTTAACCTGGTCAAGGTTTTTTCAATTTCTTCCTGAACGCTACGCGCATGAGGCTGGCGCTGAAAGCCAGCAAAGGCATAACCATCATAGGAAATAGTTGCTTTATATCTCGTCATAACCTCTATTTTATCAAGAAATTAGTCTGTAAACAAGGACCTAAAACAAATATTGTATGGGTATAAAAATCTCATACTCTTCGAAAATCTCTTCAAACCACGTCAGTTTCCATCTGCAACCTCAAAACACTATTTTGAGCAACCTGCGGCTAGCTTTCTATAGTAGATTGAAATAAGATATGAATAACTCTATTAGGAAAGTCAAATTAATTTCTAGAAATGTTTTAGCAGCTACAGCGTACTATTCCAAACTCAATCAACTATAGTTTGCTCTTTGATTTTCATTGAGTATCAAAAGAAAAACTTAGGAATCAATCCTAAGCTCTCTTTTGAAATAGGTACATGACAAAGATAGAGGTTACAATCAACCAACCTCCTAAGATGGCAAAGACCAGCATCCCATTGTGCGTTAGTAACCCTATTGCACCTAGAATGAATGGGGTCGTAAAAGCTCCGAAACTACAGCCTAAAACTGCAAATGAAGTTGCTTGATTGAGGAGTTTAGCTGGAATTCGTTCAGAGACAAGTTGAAAGACCGTCGTCAAGACTACACTATAGGCAAATCCAGCCAGAACACTTCCTGCTACTACCACCCACAAGGATGGAGACAAGGCAATCACGATTTGCCCCAAGCCAAATGTAATACCAGACCAGAGGAGCAGTTTCTCTTTAAAGATAGAAATCAAGAAAGAAAAACTCACTCCAGCCACAATCCCGATTAACTGCATGAGACTAAGAACAAAACTAGATAACTGGGCATCCCCCAATCCTCTTTCCACCATCAAACTTGGAATACGGATGGTAATAGCTGTATTGGTACAAACTACAGCTGCCGCTTCGATAGCTAGGGTAAAAATCAAGCCTTTCATTTCTCGAGTTAAACGACTTGCTTCCTTCGCTCTTTTCTTGACTTCTTTCTTTGATTTTCCATAAGGGACAAAGAGCAGATAAAGGGGCAGCACCAAAAATCCAGCACTATAGGCTAGAAAGATAGCTGTCCAACCAAAGGCCAACAACTGACCGACGGCCAAGGTAATGAGAGAAGCTCCAACGACCTCTGCAGAAGCGCGTAGCCCTAACATCTGAATTCGCCTTTTTCCTTGATAGCGTTCACTGATAATAGAAATGGCCTTGGCATTGATCATCCCAACACCTAAACCAAAAAGAAGCCGTGTCCCAAAGACAAAGGGATAGGCTTGGTACCAGAAGGGAGCTGTACCGCTCAATGATAAAATCAGCAAGCCCAAACTAATCTGTAAGCGCTCAGGAAATATTTTTTCTAAGAAACCATTTAGCAGTAACATCATCATGATTCCAAAGGAAGGCAAGCTCACCAAGAGCTCAATTTGTTCCTTAGAATAACCCTGATAATAGTCAAACATGGCTGGTAGGGCACTCGAAATGGAAAAGGAGGCAATCAAAACGAGGGAGAGAGCCAAAATGCTGGCCCGTTCTAAAAATTGTTTCATGAAATCTCTTTCTATATTTCTCTTAATCTTCTACTTTTTTGATAGTTATCAAAAAAGCAAGAAAAGAAGAAGCCTCATTGGTACACAGACTCCTTCTCAAACTCGAAAATGAATCCCTTGTGTCTTATACTCAATGAAAATNNAGGCTGCTCAAAACAGTGTGTTGAGGTTGCAGATGGAAACTGACGTAGTTTGAAGAGATTTTCGAAGAGTATTAGAATGACTTTCTCTTGATTTGCTTAATAAAGTAGAAGATAAATCCTGCTACCATATAGGCAACAAAGATAATCAGACACCACTTGAATACGACATCCCAACCCTTGTTCACATTTAAAAAGAAGTAAGGGAAAGGATTATCCTTGGCATTTGGAATATTGAGTTTTAGAACCAAGCCATTAAAAAGAGCAAACATCATATACAGCAAGGGTAAAATGGTCCACACTGCTGGATCCCAAATCTTATATTGACCCTGTTTGTCAAAAAAGAGGGTATCCGCTAAAAACCAGATGGGAACGATATAGTGGCAAAGGAAATTTTCTAGGGTATAGAAATTAGTCGCAATGGGCGCCAAGAGGAAATGGTAAATCACACAGGTAATCATGATACTCATGGTGACCCCACCTTTTAAGCGCAAGAGACTTGGCCTTTGCCAATTTTCACCTACACGGCTCATAACCTTTAGAAGATAAAGGGTAAAAATAGTTACCAAGAGGTTGGACAGAACCGTGTAATAGAGAAGCATCCCAAAACCACCATGCTTAGTAATTTCAAGATAAACTCCCGTAAAAGCCGCTAGAAACAAGAAGATACGGCTATAAAATACAAGTTTATAGTGTTTTGACATGCTTAAATCTTCCTCACAAACTCTGATTTGAGTTTCATGGCACCAAAACCATCAATCTTACAGTCGATATTGTGGTCGCCTTCTACGATGCGGATATTTTTCACGCGCGTCCCTTGTTTCAAATCTTTTGGCGCACCTTTTACTTTCAAGTCCTTGATGAGAGTTACTGTATCACCATCAGCCAATTTATTTCCGTTGGCATCGATAGCGACAAGACCTTCTTCTGCTTCTGCAACTTCAGCAGGATTCCACTCATGAGCACACTCTGGGCAAACCAGTAGGGCACCGTCTTCGTAGACATACTCTGAGTTACATTTTGGACAATTTGGTAAATTGTTCATAGTTTCTCCTTATCATCATTCACTATTCTTTGAAAATCAAAATTTCTCGAACAGCAACTATTATACCCTAAAATCAGCATTTTGACAAATTTAGAAAAAAACCGATATCCATCTATCGGCTTTTCTACATTTACATTCTTTTTTCAGCTTCTGATTTGATTTTTTCAACTACTTCTTGAATGTTCAAGCCAGTTGTATCAAGATAGACAGCGTCCTCTGCTTGTTTAAGAGGAGAAGTCTCCCGATGACTATCCTTGTAGTCACGCGCAGCAATTTCCTTTTTTAGGGTTTCAAGGTCTGTTTCAATTCCCTTGGCAATATTTTCCTTGTAACGGCGCCCTGCTCTCTCATCAACAGAAGCTACTAGGAAAATTTTCAATTCTGCTTGTGGCAATACAACAGTTCCAATATCGCGACCATCCATGACAATCCCACCTTGCTGGGCAATTTCTTGTTGGAGAGAAACTAGTTTCTCACGCACTTGAGGAATTGCTGCAATAGCAGAAACATGATTGGTCACTTCATTTTCACGGATAGGATGGGTAATATCCACATCTCCTACAAAAACAAGCTGGTCTCCAGTTTCTGAACGTCCAAAGCTGATTGGATGCTGGTCCAACAAGGTTAGAAGGGCTTCGACTTCTTCAACTCCTAATTGGTTCTTAAGAGCCATATAGGTCGCTGCACGATACATAGCTCCTGTATCAAGGTAGGTGAATCCAAAATCCTTAGCAATAATCTTTGCGACCGTACTCTTACCGCTGGAAGCAGGACCATCAATAGCAATTTGAATTGTTTTCATATCGGCTCCTATTTTATTTTTATAACATCACCTGGATTAGCAAACCAAGATCCTGTAGCCATGTGCCCAGGATTCAAGGCCTCTAACTGAGCAATGGAGATTCCTGCACGAGCGGCAATAGCTGCTTCCCCTTCTCCTGCGAGAACTTTAATCGTTCCTTCAGGATTAGCAGCTTCTTCTGAACTACTAGAAGTAGATTCTGGCTCTGAACTCTGCTCAGGCTGAGAACTGCTTGAAGATGAGATTTGTACTACACTTGCATCAGAATCATGAAAGTCTTTTAAGGCTGCTGTGCGATTACTCCCCCCCGATGATAGATAGATGAGAACGATGACCATCACCACCACAATTACAAAGAAAATACTAGCTAGGATCGTCAAAATACGATTAGCCATCCTATCAGCCCCTCCGTGGTTTCGATGCCGACGCTCTGCTCTTGCTTCTTCTTGATCATAAATATCTTCTTGCCACGGTTCTTTTGCCATACCTTACTCCTTGTTTTTTTTTACTTTTCTTATTACAATATAAATATGAACATGAAAATCACACTTATACCTGAACGATGCATCGCCTGTGGGCTTTGCCAAACTTATTCTGACTTATTTGATTACCACGATAATGGAATCGTGCGTTTTTACGATAATCCTGACCAACTGGAAAAAGAAATTTCTCCTAGTCAGGATGTCTTAGAGGCTGTTAGAAACTGTCCGACACGTGCCTTGATTAAAGATCAACACTAATCTCTCATAGTAAATTGACAAGAACGTTTCACTCTTTCTAGTTTAGCATATTTCCATGTAAAATTATAGTCTTTTCACTTTATTTTTTTCTGTAAAATCAGGAAGATCACTTTTTTCTTTAACGAGATAAAGTGGTCTTTTTTTAGTCTCCAGATAAATCTTACTGCAACTTATAATCTAAATTCCTCAATGAGAATAGACTTCTACCATTCTATTTCCTTTACCCTTTTTACAAATTCATTCCACTCTCGTCTACAATCTTTAGATAGGCATATATCCGTATAATTGAACGATAAATCTTTAATATTCTTCCACCAATCAAAAGAATTTCCCGCTTCTTCTGTTTCTATTCTTTTGTTAACTACTTCAACAATTGTATTATCTATCTCTTCCTTGTCATCTAAACTTAGAAATCTCCATTCAATTCCATTTGTATAAATTACTTTTTTATACCATAAAAGGTCTCCAATAAGTTGTCCCATCTCTCCAGTTATATGTTCAAAACTGTTCGATATGGTTGATTTGATTTTTTCCTCTGTAATTAAACTATAATTTAAATTCTTAACTTCCACGCATCCTCGAAGTTCCTTCCATTCTTCAATTTTTATACTTTTCCTAGATTTGTTTTCATAAGTCTTATCTAAAATAACTATATCAGGAAAATTACTTAGACCATAATAAATTTGTCCCAAACCCCTTCTTTGTCTTCCGAAGACATATCTTTTTGATAAACTATCTTTTAAAGTTGGCTTAATTATATCAGCAACTAAAGGATACAGTTCAACCTCTACATAATTTTGTTTCTTTATTAGCCCGATTTCTTCAGTATAATCCTCTTTACTTAGCATAAAATAACCCTCCTGAATGTTTTATTTATTAAGTTATCGTCTTTGCAGTAAATTTATTCCACATAGTTCATTTATATCATGTCAAATCCCTAATTTTTTTAAAAATCACTCAAGTTCCAGACCAAAAGAATTATAATTACAAAAAAGTGACTGCGCCAGATAATTCCTACTTTTTCATGATCTATGATAACTTTTTTCTTTGATAAGATAAAGTGGTCTTTTTTTAGTCTCCAAATAAATCTTACTGATATATTTACCGAGAATCCCAATAGTCAAGAGTTGAATGCCTCCAAGAAAGAGAATAACAGCCATCAGAGAGGTCCAACCAGATGTCGGATTGCCCAAGATAAGGGTCCGAAACACCACAAAAACAGTCATCACAAAAGAAATAAAACAAGATAGGAGTCCCGCCACAAAGGCGATAATCAGGGGAAAATCTGAAAAATTAACAATCCCTTCAATGGAGTAGAAAAAAAGTTGCCTCAAACTCCAACTGGTCTTGCCAGCCTGCCTTTCGACATTTGGATAGTCCAAATAGTAGGTTTTGAAACCCACCCAGGCGAAGAGCCCCTTTGAAAAACGATTGGACTCGGTCAAGCTTAAAATGGCATCGACTACAGACCGTCTCATCATGCGAAAATCACGGACACCTGATGGCAGGGCTACTGGACTAATTTTTTGCATAAGGCGGTAAAAGAGATTAGCACAAAAACTGCGAAAGAAGGGTTCTCCCTCCCGACTAGTTCTCCGTGTTCCAACACAGTCCAAATCTGCATTCTGGTCTAGTAAGTTTTTCATCTCAAGCAACATACTAGGAGGATCTTGGAGGTCTGCATCCATCACCACCACCAAATCTCCTGTCGCATATTGCAAGCCTGCATAAAGGGCTGCTTCTTTGCCAAAATTTCGAGAGAAAGAAAGATAATGCACTGCCGGATTTTGCTCCCGATAGGCCTTTAAAAGTTCCAAGGTTCCATCGTTCGATCCATCCTCGACAAAGACATACTCGATTTCTGTTTCCAAATCTGGAATCAAATCTTCCAGAGCCTGATAAAAAAGAGGAAGTACTTCCTCTTCGTTTAAGCAGGGGACAATGATTGACATCACCATCTTAGTCTTCAAATCCATTTGGATGCTTGCTTTGCCAACGCCATGTATCTTCACACATTTGGGTGATGCCGAGTTCTGCTTCCCAGCCTAGTTCTGCTTTGGCTTTTGCAGGATCTGAATAGCAGGCTGCGATATCCCCTGGGCGACGGTCTACGATGCGGTAAGGAATTGGGCGTCCCACTGCTTTTTCCATATTTTGGATAATTTCAAGAACTGAGTAGCCTTTACCTGTTCCAAGGTTATAAACGTTTAGGCCTGAACCTTTTTGGATTTTTTTCAGAGCTGCGACGTGACCTTTAGCCAAATCGACAACGTGGATATAGTCACGAACACCAGTTCCATCTTCGGTATCGTAATCGTCTCCAAACACTTGCACTTGCTCTAATTTCCCAACAGCTACTTGAGTCACATATGGCAAGAGGTTGTTTGGAATACCGTTTGGATTTTCTCCTAGGTCTCCACTTTCATGGGCTCCGATTGGGTTGAAATAACGAAGCAAGACCACATTCCATTCTGAGTCTGCCTTGTAGATATCTATCAAAACTTCCTCTAGCATGAGCTTGGTACGACCGTATGGATTGGTCACTGAAAGTGGGAAATCTTCCAGGATTGGCACTGTATGAGGATCCCCGTAAACTGTCGCAGAAGAACTGAAAATGATGTTCTTACAGTTGGCTTCTTCCATAGCTTTCAAAAGGCTAAGAGTTCCTGCGATATTGTTGTCATAGTAGGCAAGAGGAATACGAGTAGATTCTCCAACAGCCTTCAAGCCAGCAAAGTGAATGACCCCTGTTGGTTCTTCTTGTTTGAAAATGTCACGAAGAGTATCTATATCACGGATATCTGCCTCATAGAAAGGTACTTCAACTCCTGTAATTCTCTCAACAACTTCTAAACTTTTGCGATTGCTGTTGACAAGGTTATCCACCACAACAACCTGATGACCTGCTTGGATTAACTCAATAACAGTGTGGGTTCCGATAAAACCTGCTCCACCCGTTAGCAAAATCTTTTCTTGCATCTTAATTCCTCGATTCTCGGATTATTTTTTCTTATTTTACCATTTTTGATAGGGAATGTCATTTGCCATCCTAGAGGGTAAGATAAAATTTCAGTAAAATGCTTATACTCTTCGAAAATCTCTTCAAACAACGTCAGCTTCGCCTTGCCATGGGTATGGTTACTGACTTCGTCAGTTCCATCCACAACCTCAAAACAGTGTTTTGAGCAGCCCGCTGCTAGTTTCCTAGTTTGTTTTTTGATTTTCATTGAGTATTATTCGCTTTTTACCGGTTTGACATAGTTTTCAATTGGGTAGTTTTCAGGGTTCAAAGTCAACTCCTTGCCTTTGACCAATTGAGCTAGGTGGTAACCAATAATAGGACCAGTTGTGAGGCCTGATGAACCTAGTCCACTAGCAGCGTAGACACCTGCCAATTCTGGCACTTGCCCAAAGAAAGGAGAGAAATCACTAGTATAGGCACGGATTCCCACACGCTCAGCCCTTGAAGTCGCTCTAGCTAAAACTGGATAGTGAGGTAAGGCTGCCTCCTCCATTTGCTGGAGCAAGATTTCATCTACCGTCAAATCAAATCCCATATCATTTTCATGGGTAGCACCTAGGGACAATTTACCACCTGCAAAAGGAATCAAATCCCATTCCCCTTCTGGCATGACAACAGGGTAAAATTCCATGTCTTGGGCCAGCTGATAATCTCGGAGCTGTCCTTTCTGAGGACGGACATCCACAGCATAACCCAAGGGTTCTAACATATCCCCCAACCAAGCTCCCGTCGCCAAAATAACCTGCTCAAACTCCTCTTCACCAATCTGGTAGCCTGATGCTAACGGTGTCAGAGTCACTTTTTCTTTGACCAGCTTGACATGACTGGATTCCAGCAAACGAGTCACTAAAAGTTGGCCATCTACTCTCGCTCCACCAGAAGCATAGAGCAGACGGTCAAATCCCTGCAAACCAGGGAATAATTCATTAGATGATGCTTGGTCCAGAATGGCTAATTGCCCTATCAAGGGAGATTCTTCTCTGCGCTGGAGGGCTAATTCATAGAGTTCTTCCAACTTGGATTCATCCTTTTTCAGGAGAAAGACTCCCGAACGATGGTAAAAGTCGATTTCTTGCCCTGATTTCTCTAAATCAGCTAATAAATCCACATAAAAATCAGCCCCTAAGCGCGCCATTTTGTACCAAGCTTTATTGCGGCGTTTGGAAAACCAAGGACTGATAATTCCTGCTGCAGCCTTGGTAGCCTGACCTTGTCCATGGTCAAAGACGGCTACCTCTAGGTCACTTTCTTTCGAGAGGTAGTAGGCAGCTGTTGTCCCCACAATTCCTGCTCCAATAATGGCAACTTTTTTCATTGTTATAATTTATTCCTTTTGTTTCACTCAAGGCACAACACAGAATAAAAAAGTTTTGTGCCCTTTATTTTGTTTTATACTAGACCTCCATACTATCTTATTCTTTCCAATAATTATCTATCTAAGAGATTATCCTATTCTTAATTGTCAATAAGTTCACCCAGTCCTCTGGAAGACCGTAGTGTCTCAAATCAACTTGTTCTCTACTTCCTTCTTCTAGTAAATTTTGTATTTTTTATTCCAAAAATTCTGGGTTTCTAGGGACATGGACAAAATAAGATGTCTCATTGCTATAAAATAAATAAATAATGTCTTATCATCATTCTCTGAGTTTGTCTCCAATAACTCCTTATCAGAATGATGAAGAGCAGGTAAGGTATGGTGTAAGCGTTCATATAATCTGCCATTATATGAGCATATATTTCTAAGATATCGAAGTGCATTACACCAGGACAATAAGATTTTAGCTGGAATTTTATCATCCTTATACAAGAGCAAACTAATATAAGCAGCAACCTTATTTCGATAACCTGGTTGTAAGGCGACAAGAAATGATGATATATTTCCAAATGTCATTAAACGAAAAACAGTCCAAGGCAACACAACACCATATTGTCTAATCTGATTCTTTACTATGGAATCATCTTGTTTTTCAAAAATAAACCGCGATAAATGATACTTTGTTTTCAAGACAGTATCCTGACGTTTAGGGTTATCCTTGCAGTATTTAGATTGTTCAGAAAAATATAAATCATCGTCTTCAAAAATATAAATAGTTTTTTGGTATCCAAGCGTCAGAGCATCAGCGGTACTCTTTTTCAAAAAGACTTCAATTCTCTCCAATATTTCTTGAAGGAAATTTCTAAGGTAACTATCAAATAAGTAGGCTTACTTAGCTAAAATATACTGACGATTAACCAATTTACCATAAATCTACGCAATCCTTTTTATAAAATTCATCATCAACATTATATGAAAAATCCCAATGAGATTTATCTTTCATATGTTGATACAATTCTTCTTCTGTCAGTGCAGGTTCAATCGCCATTTTTAACGTAGTAGGTGCTAACACAGGATTATAAACTAATCGTATTTTATCAACTATATCAATATTTCAAGGAATATATTCCTTGAAATTTGTTAATTCAAATATGGCAACATTCATTCTAACAGTCTCCACTATATGAAAAAAGGTCACCTAGTTATACATTGCTGTACCTTTGATGACTTCTAATCTACCTAGATTATACCACAATAATCCCTATTAATCAATAGAAATATTTTTTAAGTGTAGTATATTGAGCCTAGAATAGTAGGCTACGGATTCTAAAATATTTCTAGAAATTAATTTGACTTTCTCAATCTCTTTGTTCATATCTTATTTCAATCTACTATATATGATATACGTATGGTTGGTTATGGAGAGCACAATCATCTGACAAAACCAAGTGATAGAGAGCGCTTACATCAACTCCTAAAGAAAGATGGATAGAAAGACGCTTTTCAACTTCTTTCTATCCATTACTTCCTTCAAGAGTCCACACCAGCAATTTTCAGTTCCATTTCATGAACTATCTTACTTGTTTCGTGTTTCTTCTTTATCTTACTCTACCATCAAAGACTTCTACTTGTACTAGAGGAGGAAGCATTCCCATTTAAAAGACGGTGTCCTGTTCCCAGAACCACTTCCCCACTAGAAGCTGGTATATTCCCACTACAGGTTTGCGACTAACTTTTCCTATCGTCATTATCCAGCAATGTAGTAACTTCTATGGTCGCCTGCGATATTTCAACATGTCGCTTATCTTAGCTGAGCAAGAATCGCTTTGAGTTTCTCAATCAACTCGTCTTCTGTGTGGTCAGACTCTTTCTCATTGGCTAGGAAAGCAACTGCTTGAGCGAGAGCTTCTCGTGCTTGGTCGAGAACTTTCGTATCCACATTTGTAGAATCCAATTCTGCTTCAAGCTTGCTTAGTTCCTTGACCAATTTCTTGAGTTCTGACTCTTTCTTACGACGCGCGATGAGGAAGAGAAGGAGCCCAAGAAGGGCAAGTAGACTGCCAATCATTACTACATATGAAAATTCAGTAGTTGTCTGACTATCGTCTTTCATCTGATCTTTTTCTTGATTTTGCTGGTCTTCTTTCACACCTTTTAAGGAGTCTATTACCTCTCTCACTCTTCTAACAATATCACGCAAATCGGACTCTGTCAAACTTTCGTCATTAAGAGCTTGTTTAATCTCTGTAAGAAGAGCTTTAGCTGACTCAAGCATTGTACTATCTATATCATCCAAATCTTTCAAACGACTTTCCAATCCTTCAACCAATCGAGCAAGCTCAGACTTGTCAACAGGACGAGTCTCGTTAGGAGTCACTGTAGTTCCTGAATTGTTTGGAGTGCTTGTAGAAACTGGCGTTTCTTGAGTCGAAGTGCTTGCTTGTGCCTGTCCAACAGTAGACGATGGAGTAGTAAGGGTCGTATTGCTACTATTGTCAATTGTCACACCAGGGGCTGGAGTATTGCCTCTGTTATCTGGTGTCACACTGTTGCTATTGCTGCCAGCAGGGTTGGTAGTAGCTCCATTGTTGGTGTTGCCACTGTTGCTAGTATCAGTACTATTATTACCAGATTTTTTCTCTACGGTTTCTGT
>NZ_VMLO01000049.1:0-14535 GCF_013276735.1 Streptococcus sp. 1559 | reverse complement strand
CCGTATCCTCAGAACTGAGAGGAGTTCTTGAAATCGCAACACCACCTTTGAACAAGAGTTACTTCATCCCATTGGCTCCGACGGATTAAGTTGCTTTCGTGAATACCAAGATCAGCCGCAATTTCTTCATAAGTTCGATATTCTCGCACATATTGAAGTCGCCATAAGAAGGTATTCTAGGCTTAGTTTAGGTTTTCGTCCCCCTTTTGCGTGTTTACCTTGATAATCTCTTTTTAATACAGCTAACATCTCTTCAAAAGTCGTGCACTGAACACCAACCAGGAGCTTAAATCGTGCATCAGTTAGTTGTTCACTTGCTTCATAATCCATAGAACTATTATACCATATATTGTTTCGCAGGAAGTCTATTCAAGCTAATCCCACTTCAATCCCACATGTTCGTTCATTTCTTTATAGGCTGTATCAATTCGTTCCTTAGTCGCTTCATCTAACTGGTCACGATGACTGCCACCCTCTATAAAATCTTCCAAGATATAGGTTTGATAATGATATAAAGGATAGCCTTCTGGTGAAAAGGTTCCCTTTGGTGTTCGATTGACCCAAGTAGGATGAGCTTTAGCTGTTCCGATAGTTGTTTTTCCATCCTTCTTCTTAATGGTTACATCCATGAGAACGCCACGTTCAGTCCACTTAGCATTTTCTTCATCTCCCATAGATTCAATCCGTTGATTGGAAATGAAGTTCCCCATTGAATAGATAATGAGTTTCTTGTCTCCATCTTTTTCAACCGTTTCAGATGGTTCCACAACGTGAGGATGCCCTCCAAAGATAATATCCGCCCCCCAATCAATCATCTTGTGATAAAGAGCTTTTTGTTCCTCAGTTGGTTCCAATCGATACTCCACACCCATCTGAGGCATGATAATGGTGATATCTGCTTCCTTCTCTGCCCGTTCAATTTCAGCCTTCATCTTATCTTCGTTTAAATCTGAAAGATAACGATTATAGTCTTCCTGAGAAATATACCGTTCAATTCCATTGAATCCATAGGAATAGGCCAAAAGAGCAACCTTGATTCCATTCACTTCCTTAATGACCAACGGAGCCTGATCACGTGGTTCATGCGTATAAACTCCGATTGGAGTGATTCCAGCTTTTTCAATAATATCGGCCGTTGAAATAACTCCCTCAATTTGCGAATCCAAAATATGATTATGAGCTAAATCTAGCACATGATAACCTGCATCCTTAATGGCATCCATAACTTCAGCAGGAGCATTAAAGAGAGGATAACCCGCTAAATAATGATCCTTATTGATGGTTCCTTCAAAATCACCAATAGCTAAATCTGCTTGCTTGAGCCAAGGTGTCACATACTCAAAATTCTCATGAAAGTCATAGGTACCGTCTTCTTTTTTAGCTGAAAAGAAAAGTCCATCGTGGTAGAGCAAATCCCCATTAGCCATAATTCTGGCAGTTTTTTCCTCTTCCTGCTCCTGAGACTTTTGCTTAGTCCCCTCTTGAGAAATAGTATCTCGTTTTTGACTGGTTAAAGGGATTCTTTGGAAACTTTCAAACAACAAGACCAAGCCCATTGATAAGGCAACTGCTAGCAAGAGTACCGCCACAAATCCTTTATTGCTCCACCTGCGATAACTCCTAAAAAAGTTTACCAAGCCCTTCATAAAACGAAAAGCTAAACCACCCTGATTTCGATTTTGTCTTCTTTTCATCTTCATTCTCCCTACTTTCTTATGCAAGCCTTTTCTTTTTATTATATCATAGATAAGTAATTCTTTCACAATTGATACTCTTCGAAAATCTCTTCAAACCACGTCAGCGTCGCCTTACCGTATATATGTTACCGACTTCGTCAGTTCTATCNNGCAACCTACGGCTAGCTTCTTAGTTTGCTCTTTGATTTTCATTGAGTATGAATTGAACTTCCTATCTATTTTCTATAAATCCTAAAGGCTATAATACTTTCAATCCTTGTCATTTTGTGTTATCATGTAGAGGTAATGAAAGGAGAGAAAATGTCTGCAATAGAACGTATTACAAAAGCTGCTCACTTAATTGATATGAACGATATTATCCGCGAGGGGAATCCAACTCTACGCGCAGTTGCTGAGGAAGTCACTTTCCCCCTATCTGACCAGGAAATTATCCTAGGCGAAAAGATGATGCAATTCCTTAAACATTCCCAAGATCCTGTCATGGCTGAAAAAATGGGACTCCGCGGTGGGGTTGGACTTGCTGCTCCTCAGTTGGATATCTCAAAACGCATTATCGCTGTTTTGGTACCTAATATTGTTGAAGAAGGCGAAACTCCACAGGAAGCCTACGACTTGCAAGCTATTATGTACAATCCAAAAATCGTCTCTCACTCTGTTCAAGATGCTGCTCTTGGCGAAGGAGAAGGTTGCCTGTCTGTAGACCGCAACGTGCCTGGCTATGTTGTTCGCCATGCCCGCGTTACTGTTGACTACTTTGACAAAGATGGAGAAAAACACCGTATCAAACTCAAAGGCTACAACTCCATTGTTGTTCAGCATGAAATTGACCACATTAACGGTATCATGTTTTACGATCGTATCAATGAAAAAGACCCATTTGCAGTTAAAGATGGTTTACTGATTCTAGAATAAAGAAAATCCCGTTGCAAGACGGGGTTTTGTGTTATAATAGAGGCATGAAAACAAATGATATTGTCTATGGCGTCCACGCCGTTACCGAAGCCCTCCTTGCAAATACTGGAAACAAACTCTACCTCCAAGAAAATCTCCGAGGTAAGAATCTTGAGAAAGTCAAGGAACTGGCTACAGAAAAGAAGGTGTCCATTTCTTGGACCTCAAAAAAATCCCTCTCTGAGATGACTGAAGGTGCTGTCCACCAAGGTTTTGTTTTACGAGTGTCCGAATTTGCCTATAGCGAGCTAGATCACATCCTTTCCAAAACACGCCAAGAAGAAAATCCTTTGCTATTGATTCTGGATGGTTTGACTGGCCCTCACAACCTAGGATCCATCCTGAGAACAGCCGATGCGACCAATGTTTCAGGTGTCATCATTCCCAAGCACCGTGCTGTAGGTGTTACCCCCGTCGTTGCCAAAACGGCCACAGGTGCTATCGAGCACGTTCCCATCGCCCGAGTGACCAATCTGAGCCAAACTCTGGACAAAGTCAAGGATGAAGGCTTCTGGACCTTTGGAACGGATATGAACGGTACTCCTTGCCATAAGTGGAATACAAAAGGGAAAATCGCCCTCATCATCGGAAATGAAGGAAAAGGCATCTCTAGCAACATTAAAAAACAGGTCGATGAAATGATTACCATTCCCATGAATGGCCATGTTCAAAGCCTTAATGCCAGTGTTGCTGCGGCCATTCTCATGTACGAAGTTTTCCGAAACAGACTATAAAAAAGTTTCCAGTCATCTGATTGGAAACTTTTTTATGATTAACTATGTTCTGTGATAAATTTATAGGCTTCTTGACCAGCGATAGCTCCATCTCCAACCGCTGTTGTTACTTGGCGAAGGTCTTTCTGGCGAACATCTCCAACTGCAAAGATACCGTCAACTGCAGTTTTCATGTGGTTATCTGTCACAATCCAGCCTGCCTGATCTTGGATATTCAATTCTTTAACAAAATCGCTAAGAGGGTCCAATCCAACATAGATAAAGACGCCACCGAAGGCTTGTTCTGTCACTTGACCTGTTTTCACATTTTCAAATACGACAGATTCTACTCGGTTTTCACCCTTGATTTCCTTCACTACAGAATCCCAGATAAAGCTGATTTTCTCATTCGCAAAGGCGCGGTCTTGTAAAACCTTTTGAGCACGAAGTTGGTCACGACGGTGAACAATGGTAACAGTCTTAGCAAAACGAGTCAAGAAGAGGGCTTCTTCAACAGCTGAATCTCCACCACCAACTACCAACAAATCTTGGTCACGGAAGAAAGCACCATCACACACGGCACAGTAAGAAACACCACGACTGTTCAGTTCTTCTTCTCCAGGTACTCCCAAAGGACGGTGTTTAGAACCAGTTGCTACGATAACGGTACGAGTTTCATATGTTTGGTCGTCAGTCATCACTTTCTTAAAATCACCATGGTCTTCGACATTTTCAACATATCCATAAATGTGCTCAACACCGAGATTTTCAAGCGGTTCAAACATCTTTTCTGCCAATTCAGGTCCACTAATATTAGCATATCCTGGGTAATTTTCGATATCAGATGTATTATTCATCTGACCACCTGGCAGACCACCTTCAATCAAAGCTACTTTCAAATTGCTTCGAGCAGCATACAAGGCTGCAGTCATCCCTGCAGGTCCAGCACCGATAATAATAGTATCGTACATATAGTTTCCTTCTTTCTTGTTGTAACTATCTTTATTCTAACTCTTTCTTGTCAATCACGCAAGGATTATGCCTTGAAAACAAGAATTAAACTCATAACCGCAAAGGATAATACTGGAACAACCAAGACCCCAATCATAATCATATCATAGAGATGGGCTTGGCGAGCCTTGGCTGTCTTATCAACTCCCGACATGGCTCTCAGTCCAATCCAAATTCCTAAAAAAATCAGGACGAGGATGGTGGTTAAGATCAAACTCTCGAAATATAAAGAAAATAGTTGCAGTAGCATGATTTCTCTCATTTCTATCTTTTTAAAGAGTAAACTCAGCTAGTCCAGCTAACTGAGTTTTTCTTTATCTATTATATCAAATATAAGTCCGTTTGTAACTAGCGAAGAATTCTTTTGTCCGCTCTTCTTTAGGATGGTGGATAATCTCATCTGGTGTTCCAGACTCGATGATTTTCCCCTTATCTAAGAAGAGAATCTTATCAGCCACTTGGGCTACAAAGGACATGTCATGACTGACCAAAATCATGGTCTGACCTGACTTAGCAGCATCTGCAATAGACTTCTCTACTTCACCGACCAATTCTGGGTCAAGGGCTGAAGTTGGTTCATCTAAGAGCAAGACATCTGGTTTCATAGCAAGCGCACGCGCCAAGGCAACCCGTTGCTTTTGTCCACCTGATAAATGGCGAGGGTAATGGTTTTCACGATCAGAAAGCCCAACCTTAGCCAACTCTTCCTTGGCAATCTTAGTCGCTTCTTGGTCAGATAATTTCTTGACAACAACCAAGCCTTCTTTCACATTATCAAGTGCTGTACGGCGCTCAAACAAATTAAACTGCTGAAATACCATAGATAACTTGCGACGTAGGGCAAGGATTTCTTCTTGAGTGATTTTAGAAAAATCAACCGAGAAATCATCAATCTGAATCGAGCCACTATCAGGTGTTTCAAGATAATTGAGACTGCGAAGAAAGGTTGATTTTCCAGCTCCTGAAGAACCAATCAAGGCTACAACTTCCCCTTTTTGAATATCCAAGTCCAGATGATCCAAGACAGTCTGTCCTGAAAAGGATTTGCTTAAATTCGAAATCTTAATCATTAACGAAGGTCTCCTTTCACATCTGTTTGCACTGTATCTGGTGCAGAAATAGCCATTTTTCTCTCGATGAAACGACCAAGGCTCTCAATTCCGATATTGACTACCCAATAAACAAGAGCAACGGAGATGAAGCGCTCAAAATAACGATAATCGGCACCACCCAAAATCTGAGCTTGGGCAAAGACTTCCACAACACCCGCACTAAAGGCTAGGGAAGTTCCCTTGGTCAAGCCGATGAGGGAGTTAATCAAGGTTGGAGTCGCCACAACGGCCGCATTTGGAATAATCACGCGACGATAAACTTGTGCTCGGGTCATCCCCAGACTACGTGCCGCCTCAATCTCACCAGGATTGACTGAGAGAATGGCTGCACGAATGGTTTCACTGGCATAAGCTGCCTCATTGAAAGCAAAAGCAACAATCGCAAAAGCTGCTGCTGGAATGGCATTGATATTGAGACCAGTCCCCCATTGCTGATTGAGGGCTTTCAAAGCCAAAGGAATTCCGTAGTAGGTCAACATGAGCTGCACTAAAATCGGTGTCCCTTTTAAGAAACTAACAAAGAAGGCCTGCAAGGGATATAAAATCTTAACACGATTGATCTTCACAATGGCAAAAAGAAGCGCCAAAACCAAGCCAAAAAAGGCACCACCAATTGTCAACATAATCGTTGTTGGAAGTTGTTGAACAATTCTCGGAATTCCATCAAAGACCGAACGCAAGCTAAAAAGCTTGCCATCCGGAATCAATTGCATCAAGTTTTGATACCAATCTGATGCTAAAATCGTTGTAACATTCATAAAAACATCCTCTCCTGATAATGATTCATTCTACCATACTTCTGCCGTCAATGAAATTATTTGCTACGGTCAGATACAGTCTTTGTCTACCTACTAGTTTATCATACTTTAAAACAGGGAGGTTATATATTTTATCTATCAGAGAGATAAGTAAAAACTATTTCAATCCCAATTCTTCATAAGGTTTTCGATAACCGATTTGTTTAACAGTTCCATTTTCTACTAAAATTGGCCGTTTTAACAACATGCCGTCGCTTGCTAGCAACTCAGCTGCTTCTTGGTTTGACAGACTTCCTACCTTATCTTTTAACCCTAATTCACGGTATTTGATTCCACTGGTGTTAAAAAATTGCTTCAATTCAAACCCTGAGGTTTCCAGCCAGTTTAAAATAACTTCTTGGCTAGGTGTTTCTTCGGCGATATGGACGGCTTTGTAGTCCACACCGAGTTGGTTTAATTCTTGTTTTGCTTTTTTACAAGTTGAACATTTTGGGTATTCGATAAATTCTAACATGTCTTTCACTTTCTATTATTTATATCTTTAAAATCTGCGCCTTCATACTCCAAGAGCCAGGCTTTCTTTTCCACTCCTGCGGCATAACCAGTCAGACGCTTGCCTGCTCCCAGCACACGGTGACAAGGTACTAGAATAGACCAAGGATTGCGTCCTACCGCTCCACCAATTGCTTGAGCAGAAGGCACTTGCAGGTCTTGGGCTATTTGCCCATATGTCACTGTCTGACCATAAGGAATTCCCTGTAAATAGTCCCAAACTCGCTTTTCAAAATCCGTTCCAATTGGAGCCAAGGGCAAGTCGGATAAATCCTTAGGCTTGCCTTTAAAGTAAGCATCTAAGCAAGTAATAACTGGGTCTAAAATGGGATGACTAACAACTGCTTCTATCGTCTCATCTCCTAGTCCCCTCTCAAAATGCTTCTGCTCCTGAACCCAAATTCCATACAAATAATGGTCATCAGCTACGAGAGAAAGGGAGCCAATCGGCGAAGAATAGAGCATTTTTACATACTTCTTTTGCATTATTTCTTTAATTTTTGATAGGCCAAGCGTTCGCCATCAACTGGAACCTTACCAACCTGTTTAAAACCGAGTTTTTCAAAAATATGCTGCATAGCTTTGTTTTCAGCATGCGTATCTGAGCGAAAATCTAGATAATCAAAACCTTCAATCAAGCCCTCTAAAAAGGTTTGAGCAACTCCCTGTCCCTGCACATCTGCTGCCACAGCAATACGGTGAAAGACTAGGTACTCTGACTCCCCAACTTGCCAGTTGCCTTCATAAATGGCTTCATAGGCTGCCTCTGGACTCTTGGTCACAGCAGCATAGGCTAGTAGTTCTCCCTCTTCCAAGGCTACATAGGCTTGACCTGAGATAATATCTTCAATAATAATATCAGCATTTGGATAACCATTTTGCCACTGGTCACTACCAGCATCCGCTAAACATTTTTTAGCATCCTCCATCACTTGCATGATGTCATCTACTTCATTTGGAAAAGCTAAACGAATCTCCATCTTTTCTCCTCATTTCTGACTAGTTTCTCCCATCCTAGCATAATTTAAGTCTTTCTACAAGCAGTTAAAACTTGACTTTCTGTTTTTGTTATTTTATAATCTAGTTATTAAAACTAGATAAAAAGGAGTTGAAAATGAAAACTACCTTTTCCTACCCAAAATGGGCAGAAATTCCAAATATTGACCTCTATCTGGACCAGGTTTTACTCTATGTCAATCAGGTCTGTGCCCCTATCTCTCCTGATAAAGACAAAGGCCTGACAGCATCTATGGTTAACAATTATGTCAAACATGGTTACCTGACAAAACCTGACAAGAAAAAATACCAACGTCAACAGATTGCCCGTCTGATTGCTATCACAACCCTCAAGTCTGTATTTTCGATTCAAGAAATCGCTCAGACACTGAATACTCTACAAAGTCAAGCAAGTTCAGAGCAACTCTACGATGCTTTTGTGAACTACATGAACCAAGGAATTGACCCAGCTAACCCTATCATCCAAACCAGCTGCCAAACCGTTAAACTCTATCATCAAACCCTAGCCTTAATCCATCATACTCAAGAGGAGGTAATCCAATGAACACTAGTCTTAAACTCAGCAAACAACTCAGTTTCGGAGAAGAGATTGCTAATAGTGTGACCCATGCTGTGGGTGCAGTCATCATGCTCATCTTACTCCCTATTTCATCCACCTATAGTTACGAAGCACATGGCTTTTTATCCTCTATCGGCGTTTCCATTTTCGTTATCAGTCTCTTTCTCATGTTCCTCTCATCCACCATTTACCACTCTATGGCCTATGGTTCGACCCACAAATACGTCTTGAGAATTATTGACCATTCTATGATTTATGTGGCTATCGCAGGCTCTTATACGCCAGTCGTCTTAACCTTGATGAATAACTGGTTTGGCTATCTGATTATTGCTATCCAATGGGGAACGACCATCTTTGGTATTCTCTATAAAATCCTTGCTAAAAAAGTCAATGAAAAATTTAGCCTTGCTCTTTACCTGATTATGGGCTGGTTGGTTCTGGCTATCATTCCTGCCATTATCAGTCAAACGACACCAATTTTCTGGAGTCTCATGGTAACTGGCGGACTCTCTTATACAGTTGGGGCTGGATTTTACGCCAAGAAAAAACCTTATTTCCACATGATTTGGCATCTCTTTATCCTAGCTGCGTCCGCACTCCAATACATCGCCATTGTTTATTACATGTAAAACTCTAAGCAGGCAGAGCCTGCTTAGAGTTTTATAATCGAATTTCCTAAAGAGGAAGCAATATGAAAGCCGTCATTGCTTGTGCTCATAAGATCTTCAGAATCATTTACAAACTACTCTCCACCAAGCATACTTATCAAAAAGAAAAGGCGCTAGGACTGAGGAAACATTTCTAACGCAAAAACTAAAAAAATTTCAATTATAGTATAGCACAGGAAGTGATTTTTTGCGCTTTTTTACTATCTTTTTTCTTCACATATATTTATAAAGTACTGGTGCAAGCTTACATCATCAGTCAATTCAGGATGAAAAGAAGTTACCAACATATTTTTTTCTTGGGCTGCAACGATTTGATTATTCACTGTTGCTAGAATTTCTACATCTTCTCCAACACTGCTGATAATTGGACCACGGATAAAGGTCATTGGAATCTGACCAACTCCCTTACATTCTGCTTCCGTATAGAAACTTCCTAGTTGGCGTCCATAGGCATTGCGCTCGACCACCATATCCATTGTTCCAAGATGACTCTCGTCCTGAGAAGTGATTTCCTTAGCCAGCAGGATCAAGCCCGCACAGGTTCCAAAGACTGGTAAACCAGATAAAATAGCTTCTCTTATAGGAGTCATCATATGTTGATCTCGTAAGAGCTTGCCCATGGTTGTAGACTCTCCTCCAGGTAATATCAAGCCAGACAGTTCATTTTGATATTTCTGGAAATCTTCTAAATTTCTGAGTTCGACACTATCGACTCCTAATTTTTCTAGCACTTTTACATGTTCTGCAAAGGCACCTTGCAAGGCCAATATTCCGATTTTCATCTATTTTCCTCTCTCTGCCATGAGAATTTGGATTTCATTTTCATTGATACCAACCATGGCTTCTCCTAAATCTTCAGAGATTTGAGCCAGTATTTGAGGATTACGGAAGTTAGTCACAGCCTTAACAATGGCACTCGCTCGTTTAACAGGATCTCCTGACTTGAAAATACCTGAACCGACAAAGACCCCCTCTGCCCCTAACTGCATCATCAGCGCAGCATCTGCTGGTGTTGCAACGCCTCCAGCTGCGAAGTTTACAACTGGCAATTTTCCATGTTCATGGACATATTGAACCAATTCTACAGGGACTTGCAAGTCCTTAGCAGCAACATAAAGTTCGTCCTCACGTAGGTTTTGAACACGGCGAATTTCCTGATTCATCATACGCATATGGCGAACAGCTTGGACAATATCTCCTGTACCCGGTTCTCCTTTAGTACGAATCATGGAAGCACCTTCAGCGATACGACGCAAGGCTTCCCCCAAGTCCTTGGCACCACAAACAAAAGGTACTTGAAATTCTTTCTTGTCCACATGGAAACGATCGTCAGCTGGAGATAAAACTTCACTCTCATCGATATAGTCAATCTCAATAGCCTCTAAAATCTGAGCTTCAACAAAATGCCCGATTCTAACCTTAGCCATCACTGGAATGCTAACCGCTTCTTGGATTTCCTTAATCATCTTTGGATCACTCATACGGGAAACACCACCAGCTGCACGAATATCAGCTGGAATCCGCTCCAAAGCCATAACAGCAGCCGCACCAGCAGCCTCTGCAATACGAGCCTGTTCAGGATTTTGAACGTCCATGATAACCCCACCTTTGAGCATCTGTGCCAAATTTTTATTTAATTCATAACGATTTTCAGTCATTTGTTTTATCCTCATCATTTATATTGGTAGCTACCATTTCATTTTAAAATAGAACAGAGTGAATCACAAGATAAAAAAAGAAGAATTGTATGGGTACAGATTGAATCGAGTAGGGGCTAAGACTAGTCCCTCTCACACCACCGTAGGTGCCGTTCGGCATAGGGCAGTTCAACTAATACTCATATCTATTTTCAAAAAGCATTCTGGTTCATTCTCTTTTAACGATGGACTTTACAACACTCCTCTCTAATCCTTGTATGATCTCTTGAAATGTATCAATGCCAGCTTCCAAGGTTTGAAATGCTTTATTCTGGAAGCCACCTTCACCAAGCTCTTTCTGCATCTGTTCAATAGGATTCATCTCTGGCCTGTATGGGGGAATAAAGGGAAAGCCAATATGATTTGGAATAGTTAAGCTACTTGATGGATGCCCTAGGGCATGATCCATGACTAGTAAAATAAAATCAGTTGGATAGGCCTGTGACAGTTCTTGTAAACAAGCTTTCCTCCATTCAGTATGGCATCCTCCGGCAAGCAGGAAAAAAGATGCTCCTCTATAAGCATCAACAGCTCTCTAACAGTAAGAGAATTCATGCACGGAATGACTATGGACAGGAGGACCTATTCCTTTAGGTGGCTAACAAGATCCTAGTTTACTGCCTATCCGAAACCAGCCTCATCTTTGATGCATGAACCCAAGCTTACGAAAGCATCTACTATCTTTAAAGCGTTTTCTTACCTTCTTGAATAGAGATGGGATGTTTAGACGCGGCAATGGTTTGAGCGCCTGCTTTCTTAGGATCTAGGGCAACAGTGCGCCAGCTATGTCGCTTCAACAGTTGACAGAAAGCATCACCTGTGTAGGAACGACTAATCTCCTTTTGATAGGACTGAAGAAATGGAGTATCACTAAACCTCCTGAGAAACAATCTCTAGAACACTTGTCCTACAACGGCCTGTATATCCTAGTCCGGTACGTTATAAGCAATGAATTCATTTTTATTACAATTCAATCTAGATTTTGCAGGAAATCTACTGTAACAACTTCCTCTTCCTCTGAAGTTTTCAAATGACCGGAAAACTATCTATTCCTTGACTGTCATATAAACGTGGTTACAACCACCACGTCTTTCTTGAAGGAGAGAGTCCGAACCTAACTCCTCATCCTTCTTTAAATTTCACCAAACTACAGTCTAGACGCTCTATCATCTCTTGATAGGATTTTCCCATCAAACAAAGCAGAACGATTGGAAGACTTTGTGTTAGAGGCTTAGTAAGGTCTTTAAAGAGAAAGGTGATTTCTTGTTTAGCTAATTTCATGTTACTATCGTACAATGCTTTTTGAAGTATGTCTAGTATTAACCACTCTTTTCATCACCCCACTACAAGTTGATAAAGAGCCACAAAACTTCAAGACTTTTCTAAGTATTTTCGATATAAGCATTAAATATATTTCAGAAAAAGCAACATTAACCTCCCTTAACTGAAACAAACTCAAGTTCACTAAATTGATTAATAATTCTTTTCAAGTCTTTATCTGCTTTTTTCTCTGACACATCATATTCAGATGTTAATTTTCTCAATAAGTGGTCATATGAAATTGAAGTATCAATTTTAGACCATATAAAAAGATTTCTCTCTCCATCACTTATAACATTGATTTTACTTCGAGTATCCTTTAAATTATCATTAATATCAATTCCATTAATTGTAATTTCTCCTGAATCTTGTTTTAGAAGCGTTGTCATCATTTTTATTAAGGTTGTTTTGCCTGCCCCATTTTCTCCTAAAACTCCAATTATTTTTCCTCTTGGAATTTTTAATGAAACATTATTAATAGCTTACTTTTTCTTTTTAGTAAATTAATCTTCGTTTTTGTAAGATAACTTTTAGATACATTTTTTACTTCTAACATCGGAATTCTCCTAAATTGTTAAATATTCGATCACTTTCTTCTCCACCTTTTTATAGCTGAGCAAGCCAATCACAATAAAAACTAATGAGAGAAGTAAAACTTTAAAAATCAATAGACATAGTTGAAGCGATTCCAAATCTCCAGAAGATATTAGTCTAACTATCTCTAAGCCATAAGTAATTGGTAATAAATCACCAACACATTTTAGAAAATCAAGAAGCACTGTCCTAGGAAATGTAACACCAGATACTAAAAATATCAAAATAAATAACGTATTCTGACTTATAAATGTATCTCTTAACCAGAGCATTATGTTAGCAACAAAAACACTCATAGAAAATGATATTAAAACAATAACAACATAACTCAACAGCCAATAGGATATTGGAGTTGCCATGAACTTTGCACCGAGCAAAATAGAAATAATAAAAAGTGAACAAAACTCCATAAAAGTTCTTCCAAGCTGTTCAATGAACACGCCTATATAATAGCTGAAAATACTATATGGAGTTATAAATAAGCTTTCCAAGGTTCCCTCTCGGACCTCAACCATCAATGAACGCCCTACATTCATCAAAATAGCAACAGCAACATTGTAGTAAAGCATCCCAGCAGCAGCGAAAGTAAAATAATCAATCACTTCTACTTGACTAACTACTAATTTGTTATTAAAAAGATAATGAGCAATTAACCAATACCCTAAAAGCTGAAAAATGGCATCTAACAATCGATTCAGGAATAGAGCTACTGGAAAAAATCTAGTATACATTTGCAAATTTCTAATTATTAATGCCTTAATCAACTTTCGATAATCTCCATTTCTACTCTTTTATAATCGTGCCAATCTCACCTCCTGATAAAAGAAGTGCATTCGCATCATCAGTATCAATATGCATTTCCAATCTATATTTATCACTCACTCTGCAATGAACATCATGCAAAGTAGCACTTTTTTCGCTTTTTACTTCAACAGAAACTATATCTCCATTTTTAAGACCCATTTCCTCAGCTTCTTCTGTGGCAAAGTGAATATGTCTATTAGCAATAATGCACCCTTCATCTAAATTAACTCTTCCATTAGGTCCTATAATGGTAATCGGTGAAGAGTTTTCAATCTCACTCGAAGTACGTACTGGTGGAGTTATCTTTAATAATCTAGAATCTGTTTTAGAAACCTCAACTTGTGTATAAGGACGAATTGGTCCTAATACCCTGACACGATTAATCTCGCCAGATGCCGACTGAATTGTAACCTGTTCTTCAGCAGCAAATTCACCAGGCTGATACAAATCTTTTAACTTGTTTAGTTGGTATCCTTCACCAAATAAAATATCTAAATGTTCCCTCTTTAAATGAACATGTCTAGCAGAAATGTTAATGATTACTTGATTAATTTCCATGATAATTTATCTCCTTTTCCTATTTATAATACCATATTTTTTTCTGATTCATTATACTCAAAATGAATCAAAGCCTCTTTATTCAGATACATACCCTCTTCATTGAGTAAATGATTCAAATCAGAGTTCCATTGTGACGGTTTATCTCCTATACTTTCTAAGTTCTCAACAAAAGTATAGATATAAAAGTTTGTTGCTCTATATTTTTCACCTCCTATATTAAAATCTCTAAATAAGCTTATTGCTAATATTTTATAGTCGCTTAGTTTCAAACAAGCATGTTATAATAAAGCTATGCATGTAGTACAGATTTTAAACAGCGAGCATTAGATTACATCAAAGAGGGGGCACAGCCATGTCGAGGCAGCCAAGGTTTTTGATGTCGGCGTCAGAACTCTCTTCACGTGGGAAAAGAACTTACGTGAACAAGGACACTTAGAGAGGAAAAAGCGAGTCGTCAAAAACCGAAAGATTCCTTTAGAGGAATTGAAATCCTTTGTAGAGGCTTATCCAGATGCTTTTTT
>NZ_VMLO01000048.1:0-8238 GCF_013276735.1 Streptococcus sp. 1559 | reverse complement strand
TAAGTGATAAAGTCGGGAGAGCAAAGACTAGGATAGGAGCAACAGCTTTTAGACCTCCAACGAATAAATCCCCGAGTAGCCCAATTCCTGAGAGATTAGGAAGGGTCAGTCCTAGAATTCCCCCACAAAGCATACCAATCAAGATACGCTTGACAAGGCTTGCCTTGTTCCAAGCATGAATGATTCTTTTCATAATAATCTCCTTTCTGTGTAGTGATTATGATTATAGTATAAACGATAGACAAAATCAAGAATTTTCTGTCTATTTTTTGAATATTTATGGATAATGAGACTGATGAAAATATGGTATAATGAAATAAAGGAGTTTTATATGCAAAAATTTATTCAAGCTTATATTGAAAAGCTAGATGTGACAACCATTATCGAAAATATTCTAACCAAGGTCATTTCTCTTTTACTGCTTTTGATTGTATTTTATATTGCTAAAAAAATGCTTCATACCATGGTGCAGAGAATTGCCAAACCTTCTCTAAAAATGTCTCATCATGATGTCGGGCGCCAGAAAACCATCTCACGTTTGTTAGAAAATGTGTTTAATTATACGTCATATTTCTTTTTACTCTACTGTATTTTATCGATTTTAGGCTTACCTGTATCTAGCTTGCTGGCTGGGGCTGGAATCGCTGGGGTGGCGATTGGGATGGGAGCCCAAGGTTTTCTGTCTGATGTCATCAATGGCTTTTTCATCCTTTTTGAACGTCAACTGGATGTGGGAGATGAGGTTGTTCTGACCAACGGCCCCATTACTGTATCGGGTAAGGTTGTCAGTGTGGGAATTCGTACGACACAGCTTCGTAGCGAGGAGCAAGCTCTTCACTTTGTTCCGAACCGAAATATCACGGTTGTTAGCAATTTCTCACGCACGGACTAGACCTGTTATTTTAAGTAATTTGTGGTACAATAGAGGGAGTTTAATAAAGGAGAAAAGATGGTTTTAGAAAAGCAGTTGGGCAATGGTTGTACCTGGATAGACCTAGACCTCGGAAAGTTGAATAAACTAGAAGACCTTTCTGAAATCTACGGCTTGGACAAGGAAACCATTGAGTACGCACTGGATAGGAATGAGCGTGCCCACATGGACTACCACCGTGAAAGTGGGACGGTTACCTTTATCTATAATGTCCTAGATGTGAAAAAGGACAAGGCCTACTATGAGACTTTTCCCATGACCTTTATCGTGGAGCATCGTCGCCTGATTACCATTAGTAATACCAAGAACGCCTATGTCATTGAACAAATGACCCGTTATCTGGAGAGTCATGACACGCTTTCGATCTACAAGTTTCTCTTTGCCAGTCTGGAAATCATCAGCAATGCCTACTACCCTGTCATCGAGCAGATGGATAAGAGTAAGGACGAGGTCAATGGTCTCTTGCGTCAGCGAACAACTAAGAAAAATCTTTTTGCCCTTTCCGACTTGGAGACGGGTATGGTTTATCTTACTGCGGCTGCTAAACAAAATCGGATTTTGTTGGAGCATATTCAAGGTCATGCCTTGTATCGTAGTTTTGATGAGATTGAGAGAGAACAGTTTGATGATGCCATGATTGAGGCTCATCAGCTGGTATCCATGACAGACCTAATCTCTCAGATTTTACAGCAACTTTCAGCCTCTTACAACAATATTCTAAACAATAATCTGAATGATAATTTGACAACCTTGACTATCATTTCAGTCTTGCTAGCTGTTTTGGCAGTCGTGACAGGCTTTTTCGGAATGAATGTTCCCCTACCTCTAACAGATGAGCCCCATGCTTGGCTCTACATCAGTATAGCTAGTGCAGGGTTATGGATTGTTTTATCCTTGTTACTAAGGAAAATTGCGAAAAAAAGTTAAGAAAAGGAGCCAGAATGGCGATTGAAAACTACATGCCAGATTTTGCTGTGGAAGCAGTCTATGATCTGACAGTCCCAAGCCTGCAGGCGCAGGGAATCAAGGCTGTTTTGGTCGATTTGGACAATACCCTTATTGCTTGGAACAACCCTGACGGGACACCAGAGATGAAGCAATGGCTACATGACCTTCGGGACGCGGGCATTCGCATTATCGTAGTGTCAAATAACACCAAAAAACGCGTCCAACGAGCAGTTGAGAAGTTTGAGATTGACTACGTTTATTGGGCTCTAAAGCCCTTCACATTTGGGATTGACCGTGCCATGAAGGAATTTCACTATGAGAAAAGCGAAGTGGTCATGGTTGGCGACCAGCTCATGACAGATATACGAGCAGCCCACCGTGCAGGCATTCGCTCGATTTTAGTCAAACCCTTGGTCCAACATGACTCGATTAAAACGCAGATTAACCGAGCTCGTGAGCGTCGTGTGATGCGAAAAATCACTGAAATGTACGGACCGATTACATATAAAAAAGGAATTTAACTATGGAAGAAATTCTCTGTATTGGTTGTGGAGCAACCATTCAGACGACAGATAAGGCTGGTCTGGGTTTTACCCCTCAGTCGGCACTTGAAAAAGGATTGGAGACTGGCGAAATCTATTGCCAACGCTGTTTCCGTCTCCGCCACTACAATGAAATCACGGATGTTCAATTGACAGACGATGATTTCCTAAAACTCTTGCACGAGGTAGGAGACAGTGATGCCCTGGTGGTTAATGTCGTTGATATCTTTGACTTTAATGGCTCTGTCATCCCAGGCTTGCCACGTTTTGTCTCGGGCAATGATGTCCTCCTGGTTGGAAATAAAAAAGATATCTTGCCCAAGTCTGTTAAACCAGGCAAGATTAGCCAGTGGCTCATGGAACGTGCCCACGAAGAAGGTCTCCGTCCAGTTGATGTCGTCCTAACTTCAGCCCAAAACAAGCATGCCATTAAGGAAGTCATTGACAAGATTGAACACTACCGTAAGGGCCGTGATGTCTATGTCGTTGGGGTAACTAACGTTGGAAAATCAACCCTAATCAATGCTATTATCCAAGAAATCACGGGTGACCAGAATGTCATTACGACTTCGCGCTTCCCAGGAACAACCTTGGACAAGATCGAGATTCCGCTTGACGACGGATCTTATATCTACGATACGCCGGGGATTATCCACCGTCACCAGATGGCTCACTATTTGACGGCTAAAAACCTCAAGTATGTTAGTCCTAAAAAGGAAATCAAGCCTAAAACTTATCAGCTCAATCCTGAACAAACCCTGTTTTTAGGTGGTCTCGGACGCTTTGATTTCATTGCGGGTGAAAAGCAAGGATTCACAGCCTTCTTTGACAATGAATTGAAACTCCACCGTACTAAGCTTGAAGGTGCTAGTGCCTTTTACGACAAGCATCTTGGAACCCTTTTAACCCCACCAAATAGCAAGGAAAAAGAAGATTTTCCAAAATTGGTCCAACATGTCTTTAATATCAAGGACAAAACTGACCTAGTCATCTCAGGACTCGGCTGGATCCGCGTAACAGGCACTGCCAAAGTCGCCGTCTGGGCACCAGAAGGCGTCGCAGTCGTCATACGAAAAGCAATTATTTAAACACAGAAAGGAAAGGGTTGTCTTTATTAAGGCGAGCGTTGCGAGCCCGTAGAGAATACTTTTCGCCGTGGTGTCAGTTGGTACAAGTGATTGTACCAACTGCGGGAAATTTGAGACCATAGGCTCAAATTTTAGTCATGAAAGCCCGAAGGACTTTGCTAACGTCCGCCACCACTTTAGAAAAGTATAAAAAGAAACTCTTTTAAGAAATTATGTCATTAACATCAAAACAACGTGCCTTCCTCAACAGTCAGGCACACACCCTCAAACCCATCATCCAAATTGGAAAAAATGGTCTCAACGACCAAATCAAAACCAGCGTTCGTCAAGCACTTGATGCACGCGAATTGATTAAAGTAACGCTCTTGCAAAATACAGATGAAAATATCCACGAAGTAGCTGAAATTTTGGAAGAAGAAATCGGTGTGGATACAGTCCAAAAAATCGGACGCATCTTGATTTTGTTTAAACAATCTAGCAAGAAAGAAAATCGCAAGATTTCTAAGAAAGTCAAAGAAATCTAAGACCGAAACTCCAAATAACTGTTTTTATAGAGAAATAAAGGGGACTAGCCTATGACAATCGAACTATTGACTCCCTTTACCAAGGTAGAGTTGGAGCCAGAAATCAAGGAGAAAAAACGCAAACAAGTTGGGATTTTAGGGGGGAATTTTAACCCTGTTCACAATGCCCATCTCATTGTTGCGGATCAAGTACGGCAACAGTTGGGACTGGATCAAGTTCTTCTCATGCCTGAATACCAACCTCCTCACGTTGATAAAAAGGAAACCATCCCTGAACACCATCGTCTCAAGATGCTTGAGTTGGCAATTGAGGGAATTGACGGCCTAGTCATTGAAACCATTGAGTTGGAGCGCAAGGGTATTTCCTACACCTACGACACCATGAAGATTTTGACAGAGAAGAATCCAGATACGGATTATTACTTTATCATCGGTGCCGACATGGTTGACTATCTGCCTAAGTGGTACCGAATTGATGAACTGGTTGACATGGTTCAGTTTGTGGGGGTTCAGCGTCCACGCTACAAGGTAGGGACTTCCTATCCAGTTATCTGGGTGGACGTACCGCTCATGGATATCTCGTCCAGCATGGTGCGGGACTTCCTTGCCCAAGGTCGGAAACCCAACTTTCTCCTACCTCAGCCAGTGCTAGACTACATCGAGAAGGAGGGGCTCTACTGATGTCCTATCAAGACTATATCAACTGCTCCCGTGAGGCCTTGTTGGAAAAAATGGTAGAGTTTCTACCTGAAAAACGCTTAACCCATTGCTTGGGTGTGGAGCGTGCCGCTATGGAATTAGCTCAGCGCTTTGGTGTAGATGTTGAGAAAGCAAGTCTAGCAGGTCTTCTTCATGACTATGCTAAAAAGTTGTCAGATCAGGAATTTCTAGCCTTGATTGACCGTTACCAGCTAGACCCTGACCTCAAAAACTGGGGCAATAATGTCTGGCATGGTATGGTCGGAATTTACAAAATTCAGGAAGATTTGGATTTGCATGATTCTGAAATTCTGCGAGCCATTGAAATTCATACAGTCGGAGCTGGTCAAATGACAGACCTAGATAAGGTCATCTACGTCGCAGACTATATCGAGCACAATCGAGCCTTTCCTGGAGTAGATGTGGCGCGTGAGATTGCAAGTCTATCGCTCAATAAGGCGGTGGCCTACGAAACAGCTCGTACCGTGGAGTATCTAGCTCATCAGGGATTCCCCATCTATCCCCAAACCCTTGAAACCTATAACGCCTTTGTGCACTATTTGAAAGAGGACTAAATGAAGACGGCTTTTATAATCATTGATGTTCAGAATGTTTTAGTAGAAACTGGGTTCCAGACAAAAAGTCTATTGGAAAAAATTTCTTATTTACAAAACCAGGCTAGAAGCAAGAATATTGAAATTATCTATGTTCAACATATTGAGAACTCTGAAGCTCAAACATCAGAAGATTGGCAGTTATCTGCGCTTTTAAATCGAAAACCTGCTGAAAAGGTCTTTCAGAAGAAATATAACAGTATTTTCAAAGAAACTGGCTTAAAAAAATACTTGGATAAGCAGGGGATTGAAAAATTAGTTTTATGTGGTATGCAGACAGAATATTGTGTGGATACCTCTGTCAAGGTTGCCTTTGAATATGGCTATCAGCTTATTGTTCCAGAAGGTGCTGTCACAACCTTTGATGGGGATGACATTCCAGCAGAAACGATTAATGAATTTTATGAGGACATTTGGGAGGAGCGCTTTGCAGATGTTCTAGATTACAAACATATTTTCTAAAAAGAGGATTAAATGAACGAAAAAGAATTACTAGAACTAGTCGTGAAAGCGGCTGATGAGAAACGTGCGGAGGATATCCTCGCACTTGATGTACAAGATTTGACTAGTGTGACGGACTACTTTGTCATCACTAGCTCAATGAATAGCCGTCAGTTGGACGCTATCGCAGCTAATATCCGTGAAAAAGTAGCTCAAGCAGGCTTTAAAGGTAGCCATGTCGAAGGCGATGCAGCTGGAGGCTGGGTCTTACTGGACATCGGTGCTGTTGTCGTGCATATCTTTTCAGAAGAAATGCGTGCCCATTATAATCTAGAGAAGCTATGGCATGAGGCGAATTCAGTAGATATTTCAGAAGCTCTTGCTTAGAAGATGAACTCAGTTGTAGTCAACTGGGTTTCTTTGCTTATTTTAGAAAAATTGATAGAAAGGTAAAGGGCTAGTGGTGTTTACCATGGAGCTCTTAGTATCATGATTATGGCGACTTATGAAACCTTTGCGGCGGTCTATGATGCGGTCATGGACGATAGTTTATACGACAAATGGACGAATTTTTCTCTGCGTCATTTGCCTAAGACCAAGGAGAGAAAGAAACTCTTGGAATTGGCTTGTGGGACAGGAATTCAATCAGTGCGCTTCTCTCAGGCTGGTTTTGATGTGACTGGACTTGACTTGAGTGCGGATATGTTGAAGATTGCGGAGAAGAGAGCAACTTCAGCCAAGCAAAAGATTGCTTTTATAGAAGGTAATATGCTGAATTTGTCCAAGGCAGGGAAATACGATTTTGTCACGTGTTATTCGGACTCTATCTGCTATATGCAGGATGAGGTGGAAGTAGGGGACGTCTTTAAGGACGTGTACAATGCGCTGAATGAAGAGGGAGTTTTCATCTTTGACGTGCACTCGACCTACCAGACAGATGAAGTATTCCCTGGCTATTCCTACCATGAAAATGCGGAAGATTTTGCCATGCTTTGGGATACATATGAGGACGAAGCTCCTCACTCCATCGTGCATGAGCTGACTTTCTTTATCAAGGAGGCTGACGGTTCCTTTAGTCGCCACGATGAAGTACATGAGGAGAGGACTTATGAGATCTTGACCTATGATATCTTGCTGGAACAGGCTGGATTCAAGTCCTTCAAACTCTATGCAGACTTTGAGGATAAGGAACCAACAGAAACTAGCACCCGTTGGTTTTTTGTGGCGCAGAAGTAGGAGAACATCATGACCATCACAGGTATTATCGCAGAGTTCAATCCTTTTCATAATGGCCATAAATACCTGCTGGATCAGGCAGAGGGACTGAAAATTGTTGCCATGTCAGGGAATTTCATGCAGCGTGGAGAGCCTGCTATTGTGGATAAGTGGACAAGGGCCCAGATGGCGCTGGAAAATGGCGCAGACTTGGTAGTGGAATTGCCCTTTTTAGTCAGTGTTCAGGCAGCTGATTTCTTTGGTCAAGGAGCTGTGGATATCTTGGATCGCTTGGGCATTGATAGTCTAGTTTTTGGGACAGAGGAAGTTCGAGATTATCAGAAAATCGCTGACTTATACACAGAGAAAGGTGCTGAGATGGAGAAATTTGTGGAAAATCTGCCTGATTCCCTTTCCTATCCCCAGAAAACCCAATCTATGTGGAAGGAATTTGCTGGTCTTGATTTTTCAGGTAATACCCCCAATCATGTTCTTGCTCTGGCCTATGCAAAGGCGGTTGCAGGACGAAATATCAAGCTGCATACGATTCAGCGTCAGGGGGCAGGTTACCATTCTGTGAATAAAGATGTGGACTTTGCCTCGGCGACAGCCCTCCGTCAACATCAGAAGGACCAAGATTTCTTAGAACGCTTTATGCCTTCTGTTGCCCTATTTGAGCAGGCCAGTAAGGTGATCTGGGAAGACTATTTTCCCTTGCTCCGCTATCAAATCTTGTCAAATCCCGACCTAACCACCATCTATCAGGTCAATCAAGAAATGGCTGTGCGCATTAAAGAAGCTATTAAACCAGCCCAGTCTGTAGAAGAGTTGGTCGAGGCGGTTGCGACCAAACGTTACACCAAGGCGCGTGTCAGACGCCTATTGACCTATATTTTGGTGCAGGCTAGAGAAAATGTCTTGCCAGAAGCCATTCATGTCCTTGGATTTACTGAAAAAGGCAGGCAACATCTCAAGTCTCTGAAAGGACAGGTCAATCTAGTCAGCCGAATTGGCAAAGAACCTTGGGATGCTATGACCCAAAAAGCAGACCAGATTTACCAACTAGGAAAGCCAAGTATAGCAGAGCAAAATTTTGGAAGAGTGCCGATTAGAATAGAAACAAGCTAAGTCTACCGAAAGGTAGGCTTTTTGAGATTTTTTACGAATAATACTCTTCGAAAATCAAATTCAAATCGCGTCAACGTCGCCTTGCCGTATATATGTTACTGACTTCGT
>NZ_VMLO01000047.1:0-805 GCF_013276735.1 Streptococcus sp. 1559 | reverse complement strand
ACTGTAGTGTAACGTAAGTAACGTAGTAACGTAAGTAACCGCCCAATAACGAAGTATATTGAAAAATCTCCAGACTAGAGAACTCACGGATAGTTCCTAATCTGGAGATTTCTTATTATGGCTTCAAGCCAGTTTTTCTCGTAGAGAAAAACAAGAAAACCACCAGCTATGCTGGTGGCTGACAAGGCTTCTAGCTTCCATTTATTTTTCCAAGTATAATCTAATTGTTCAGGTTAGATAAAGGAGGAAAAATAAATGGCTAAAACCAGTTACAGTTTATCACATACTAAATGGATGTGCAAATATCATATAGTTTTTACACCTAAGTATCGCCGTAAGGCGATATATTACAAAGTCAGGTCGGATTTGATAGATATTATTAAACATCTATGCGGTTGTCGTGGCGTGGAGATTATCGAAGGTCATATGATGCCAGACCATGTACACCTGCTTGTATTGATACCTCCCAAACTTTCGATTTCCGATTTTATGGGGTATCTCAAGAGCAAAAGTGCATTGATGATATTTGATAAGCACGCTAATTTAAAATATAAGTATGGAAATCGAAAGTTCTGGGCTAGGGGATACTATGTAAGTACCGTTGGACTAAACGAAAAGACCGTAGCTAAATATATTCGCGAGCAGGAAAAGAATGACATTGCACTCGATAAGCTGAGTGTAAAAGAATATGAAGATCCGTTTTCTGATGGCGGATTTAGAACAAGGTAAAAGCCCGTTGTGACGGGCATTAGTCAAGTAATATAGCACGACCTGAACGAAGTTCAGCGAGCGTCTTTAGACGCCG
>NZ_VMLO01000046.1:785-9151 GCF_013276735.1 Streptococcus sp. 1559 | reverse complement strand
CGGCTAGCTTCCTAGTTTACTCTTTGATTTTCATTGAGTATTAAAATAAGGATAAGAAAAAACAGGAATATCTATATCCTTGTGCCCAAAAAACCACTGCCTCCCCCAGATAAGCCTGAGGAAAGCAGTGATTCTTATTTTAGGAGTTAGGAATGAATACACGAAATCAATTTAGCTGATTATTTTTTGTTTTTCAAGAATTCATCGTATTGTTTTTGCATTTCGTTCAATACTTTTTCGTAGGAACCTTCAGATTTCAATTTTTCCATCAATTCTGGAATCGCTTTATCTGGGTCAAATATAATAAAATGAAATAAGAATCGAGCAATTTAATTTTGGAATCCAAATCAATTTATAACAATATTTTAGAAGAGATGCTGTACTATTCTAAATTCAATATAATAATTTAACCATATTTTATGAGATATGTAAATCTAATAACTTATTTTATAAAGACATTATCACATTCGAATTACAAATCACAAATACTTTATTTTGCGATTGACATTATAAAAAAAAAGTAGTACAATGTAAATGAAATCGATTTCACTAAAATACAAAGGAGGTATTGTGATGACAAATTTGAAAAAATGCATCGCATTAGGACTGGGAGTCGCTTGCTTACTCCCCTTAGCTAGTCAGACTGTTTCTGCTAAGATGGTGTATTTCAATCTTCATGTTACACGCGAAGACTATTCCGTTAGTAGCCGAAAAACTGAAAAAACAGACGGCTCCCCTGCTGTTGCTAATATCACAGGTGGTCTTGGTTGGGGAAAAAAGGTCAGAATTCGCGCTTGGACTGCTGCTGAGGATGAACCTGCAACTGAGATGAAAATAGCTGATTCAAATGGTCGCTATAATCTTCACTATAATGACGGTTATGGGACAATTGGACGTTATTATTATCTCAACGCCTCTAAATATGGTTGGCTCGACTCGAATATTACAGGACGTTTTGACCCTTAATTCGTCTCAAAACAAAAAGTAGCAAACATTGGGTTATTCGCTAGTTAATCATTTGACCGCTCGCTAGCCTAAAGCCCCCTTCTAAGAGTGGAGGCCGCATCTTAAAAGTGTCATGCCTCTGCTCCTTTTTTAAAAGGAGTTTTTTACTATGAAAAAATACCTATTATTTCTACTTATTCTTCCCTTTATCTTTTTAACAGCTTGTCAATATAACAAAAAACAAATAACGGAGATAAATAAGGAAAACCTCCCCATAAAAGAAGGTTATAAAGAGATAACAGAGCAAATCTATCTATCAGACCAGATAGATACCTCCTATAAAGAAGAATTGCCTTTTTGGGACTCAAAAAAAGGAGACAAAGAAACATTGGTAACAGCTATCCAAAATTTTATGGGAAGCGATAGTGAAATTAGTGAAATTATTGCCGATAAGAATCCTTTAACCAGACTCCAAAAAGGAAAGACCAGAGCAGATATTACCGTCAATAAAACTGGATCATGGATTCATTTAACATCTGATCAAATATCAGATCTATCAAGTGTTTTCCACAACCTACGATTAGACGCTATTGAAAATAATCTAAATCTAACCGACTTTAAAGAAGAACTTCCATTTTCAAAAGAAGATGGTGTTAACAAAGTTAAGCAATTTCTAAATACCCTCCAATTAGGATTTGACGATTATGATTATCTCATCTACGCTATCTCAAAAGAAACACTCCTTGAGTATCTCCCAACCTACGAAAGAAATGCCAAAGAATTAAAAGGAACAAAGATAGACAAAAACAATCTGACTGATATGTGCTATGTTACTGTTTTTCCAAAACTTTCTAGTAAAAGAGTTATTGATGGCGAAACTCAGCTAGGTTCATCCGGAGAGATTAGTTTTATTCATGGTCCTGACCTAAACTTTATCATCACCCAAGCAGGGATTCAAGGAATTGATTTATCTGGTGTTATCTTACCGACTCAAAAAATAGATAAAATGGCGACTCTTTCTGTCCAAAAAGGATTAGACGTCTTAAAAGAAAAATACGAAAATTTGATTTTGGACAGTCCAATTTATATTGAGTCATTTACAATTGAGTATATACCTATTCCCACTCAAGAAAAAGAACTCTATGGAGGAAATCTCTATCGTCCCTTCCTAATCTTTACAATCAAAGAAAAAGATCGTATAGATAAAGCAGTTATCGATCCCACAAACTGGAAAGAGGTAAGTTAGATGAAACTACTTCTCCCCTTTAAATATACGCTAAAAGATTGGAGGATTTGGATTGGACTACTCTTTTCCTTAGTAGTTGCATTGATGATGTCCTATACAGATCTAACAATAAAATTAGACGGAAGAAATTCACTTGCAGTCCCTGATTATTTCATGCTCTCCTTCTCTAGAAATCTAGCAATGTCATTATATATCTTAACAGCAGCTTCCACTGTAGTAACAGACTTTTCACAAGACTACCATCAAAATAGACTTCCTTTTTTACTTAGTCGTATGTCTCTGCGACAATACGCTTCTTCCTTCGTCAAACGGTTAATTTTCCGTTCTTATTTTGTAGGACTGACCTTAGGATTCTGTTTTTTAATTCTCCTCTCCTTTTATTTTCCCCTCACTAATTCTCACTACTCATCTACTTTTAGCAATCAGTGGTTGTTAAATCAAGGATTTATATTCCTTTTCTACTTCCTTCTCATTAGTCTAATTGGACTCTATTTTGCATTCTTTACTCTATTAGGTGGAGTTCTTTCCGTTTTTTACCCTAATGTGTTAATGGTCTATCTTCTTCCAAGTACAGCCTGGTTTGTCCTCACAACATTTGGTTTAGAGAGAGTTCTCCCTTTTTTTACTCTACCACATATCGTCTTAACGACAGATGATTATTTACGAGAAGGGCTAGCATATTTTCAAGTAGGTGACGAAAACTTTCGAAATATTTTTTCGTTGCTTTATCCTTATATTTTCTTAACTCTATGGGCACTTTTGTCAATAGAGATCATTCGACTAGCTCTTAAAAAACATTGGCATTTTTATGATAAGGAGTAATCTTATGGAGATTATACGTGTAGTAACTATTCTCTTAAAACAACAATTCACCTTTAAACGATTGTTGCCTATCTTAATTTTCTTTCACCTCTATACTTTGATTTTAATGCTACCTTTTTCTAATTTAGCTAATCACTTCAAAGAAACTTATCCTGTCAGCATTGTAACTGTTCTCTTCACGAGTCAATGGTTCACTGCAATTTCTATTTTATCTGTCATACTACTATTTAGCAATCTTCCTTTAAAAGATACTTTCCAGTTTTGGTTAATCTTAAAAATCGGACAGAAAAAGTGGATGCTCTCCCAGTTTATTTATCTGCTTATCGCGAGCTTAATCGCTTCGATTTACCAAATCATCAGCATTTTAATCACTTTTCTCCCTACACTACACCTTTCAAATCATTGGGGACGTCTCCTACCCTCCCTAGCTCAAGGACGCATTTCATTTCCGGAAGGTGTTGATAGCATGACGCATCTACGCTCAATTATACTGCAATATTATTCTCCCTATGGCGCTTTTTTTCAAATATTCTTATTGTTATTCCTTATGTTCATATTGATTGGGGGAGTGATTTTCGTTTTCAATAGTTATTATTCTAATTTAGGAAATACCTTAGCCTGTGGATTAGTTATTGTAGAATTATTTATTACAGAAGCTTCACGTTTCTGGATTAAATTTTTATCTCCTTTAACTTGGCTAGACTTCCATTATATTAAATACGAAGCCCATTCTGGCTTACTATCCCTACCAGAAATAATTACTCGTATCCTACTTTTATACCTTTTGCTCACCATAATCCTAGTTGTTATGAAAAAAATAAGGAGACAATAGATATGACAGACTTACATTTAAAATCTATTCGTAAAAACTATAAACACAATGTAATTTTTGAAGACCTTTCCTTTGAATTTTCCAGTGGAAATATATACGGAATTGTTGGATATAACGGTTCAGGAAAAACAGTTTTACTCAAGTGTTTAGCGGGATTAGAAGGTATAACTGAAGGAAAAATCGAATTAGATGGAAACATACTTGGAATAGATTTTCCCTTCTTACCAAGTGTAGGTGTTATTATTGAGACTCCAGGATTTCTGGAAGGTTATTCTGGTTTTGATAACTTACATCAACTAGCTCTAATCAAAAATAAAATAGGAGAGAAAGAAATCATTCAGAGTATGATAGATGTAGGACTCGATCCTAGTTCTTCTAAAAAAGTAAAACACTACTCTTTAGGAATGAAACAAAAATTAGCTCTAGCACAGGCTTTTATGGAAAATCCAGATATATTACTCTTAGATGAACCAATGAACGGACTTGATAAGCAATCTGTTCAAAAAATTCGAGAAAAATTACTCCACCTAAAAGAAAAGGGGAAACTTATTATTCTAGCTTCTCATATAGAGCAAGATATCGAATGTCTCTGTGATGAAGTTCTATACTTGGGATAAGAATGATTTATTACAGAGACAACACTCCTCATAAAATAGCAATTTTATACAAAAAGACCAACTATACCTGAATTATATTAGTTGGTTTATTTTTCATTCAAAAAAAACCACTGCCCTCCCCAGACCAACCTGAGGAAAGCAGTGATTCTTATTTTAGGAGTTAGGAATGAATACACGAAATCAATTTAGCTGATTATTTTTTGTTTTTCAAGAATTCATCGTATTGTTTTTGCATTTCGTTCAATACTTTTTCGTAGGCACCTTCAGATTTCAATTTTTCCATCAATTCTGGAATCGCTTTATCTGGGTCTACAGTACCAGTGTTGATAGCTGTATCAAATTGTTGCATTGTATTAGCGATAGCTGAGATTTCAGATTTCACATTGTCAGTGTTAAAGATAAATCCAAGCGCTGGAGACTCTTTAGCTTCTGCCAATTCTTTCTTAGAATTTTCGATTTGTTGGTCTGTAACGTTTTCGTTGATATAAAGGATCCAGTTGTTACCAGTGTTCCATCCACCCATGTGAGTGTTTCCTTTGTAGCCATCAAGAACGCGAACACGGTTTTCTTTACCTTCAATTTTTTCCCAGTTCTTGCCTTCTGGACCGTAAACAAGACCGTTCAAGAGTTCTGGATTCGTATTCAAGAGGTTCAAGATTTCCATTGATTTTTCTTTGTTCTTAGAGTTGTTTGAGATGACAAAGTTAGCAACTTGTGTTGTTTGGTTTTTCTTGATGAAGTTAGTAATTGGTTTGATTTGGATATCTTTGTTGGCAACACGTGAAAGCAAGCTGTTACCGTAGTCAGCTGGTCCTACTGTTTCTTCACGAACGAACCAAGTATCTTGTTGAAGGTCAAAGGAAGTATCGCTTGTTGCGACGTCTTTTGGAATGTAGCCAGCTTCATAGAATTTGTGAAGAGTCTTCAAGTGTTCTTTGAAACGAGGCACTTCGTAACGGTTTACAACTTTAGTAGTATCGCCTTCAAGGTCGATAACGAATGGAAGACCGTTTGCTACTGGATAGTCAAAGTTATCAGATGGGATGAAAACTTTACCAATAGCAAATGGTACTACGTCTGGAGCTTTTTCTTTAATTTGTTTCAAGACTGGCTCAAGAGTTTCGTAAGAAGTAACACCTGAAATATCGATACCATATTTAGCAAGGAGAGTTCCGTTGAAGGCAAAGTTTTGAGATGATGCAACGTTGGCTGCAACTGGAACAGCGTAAATCTTACCATTTACAGTATTACCCTTGATGTAAGCTGGGTCAAGTGCCTTGTAAAGGTCTTTACCTTCTTTTTTGTACAATTCTGTCAAGTCAGCGTAAGCACCTTTTTGAGCATTTACAATATAGTTATCTGCAAAGGCAATATCATAGTTTTCACCAGATGATGTGATAACTGACATTTTCTTACCATAGTCACCCCAGCCAAGGTATTGGATATCCAATTTGGCACCAACTTTTTCTTCGATGATTTTGTTGGCATTTGCTAACAATTCATCCAAGTTATCTGGTTTGTCACCGATTTGGTACATTTTGATAACAGGTTTGTCACCTGAATCAGCAGCTTTTTTGCTGTTACCTGTCAAATTTCCACAAGCAGCAAGACCTGCAGCCAAAGCGACTACACTAGCAGATGCAAAAGCATATTTTTTCCAGTTTTTCATGATAAAAACTCCTTTTTTTATTTTTAAACTTATAAACAATGTAATGATTTTAACTTCACGCAAGGGAAGTTTGGAAATGAGAAATGTTCTTTCTCAATAAGCACTATTCTTTCACACCACCGATAGTCAAACCTTTTACAAAGTAGCGTTGGAAGAATGGATACAAAATCGCGATTGGAAGGGTTGCGACCACAACCATGGCCATACGACCTGTTTCTTTCGGTAGAGCAACTCCCAGTTGACCAGTCAAGCCGACCGCTTTGGCAATGTAGTCCATATTTTGTTGGATTTGCATAAGCAAATATTGCAATGGATACAAGTTGTCACTCTTGATGTAAAGAAGGGCGTTGAACCAGTCATTCCAGAAACCAAGTGCTGTCAAAAGCGTGATGGTTGCGATACCTGGTAGTGACAATGGCAAACAGATTTGGAAGAAAATCCGAGCCTCACTAGCACCATCGATACGAGCCGATTCGAGAATGGCTTCTGGAATGGTCTTCTTGAAGAAGGAACGCATCAAGATGATGTTAAAGGGTGAGAGAAGCATTGGCACAATCAAGGCCCAAACAGTGTCACCAAGCTGAAGCACACGAGTCACCATGATATAACCTGGTACCAAACCAGCATTGAACAACATACTGAGCAGAACGAAGATAGTAAAAAATCTGCGATACTTAAAGGTTGTCCGTGAAATAGCGTAGGCATAGGTTGTTGTGATAAAGACATTTGTAAATGTCCCAACTACGGTTACAAAGACAGAGATGAAGAGGGCTTGTAAGATTTTATCCTTAAACTGTGCCAAAAACTCAAAACCGTCTAATCCAAATTGGGATGGGAAGAAGCTGTAGCCGTATTGGAGGAGGCTTTTCTCGTCCGTCACTGAAATAATGATAACGAATACGAAGGGTAGGATACAAGAGAAGGCAATCAAACCCGAAATGATACTGAAGAAGATATCTGCTTTCTTACTGAAGGAGTGAATGCCGACATTATCAATTTTTTCTTTTTTAATTTTCTTTTCTGCCATATTCTCCTCCTTCTAAAACAAGGCTGAGTTTGGATCAACTCGTCTTGCCAGTAAGTTTGATAGAACCACCAGCATCAAACCGACTACTGATTGGTAGAGACCTGCTGCTGAAGCCATCCCGATATCCGCTGTCTGGGTCAAACCATTATATACATATACGTCCAAGACGTTGGTTACGTTATAAAGCTGACCAGCATTGTGAGGGATTTGATAGAAAAGACCGAAGTCTGCACGGAAGATATTTCCGACTGCAAGGATGGTCAATACAGTTACCAGCGGTGTCAACTGCGGAATGGTGACATTGCGAATTCGTTGCCATTTGCTAGCCCCGTCCACTGTCGCTGCTTCGTAGTAGGTTGGATCAATTCCCATGATTGTCGCATAGTACATGACACTGCTATATCCAAAACCTTTCCAAATACCTAAGAAAAGTAGGAGATAAGGCCAAATTCCCAAATCAGCGTAGAAATTGACTTCTTTGAGACCAAGACTTTCCAATAAATGGTTGAACACCCCTTTATCAATATTTAGGAAGGCATCTGTAAAGAAACTGATGATAACCCAAGACAGGAAGTAAGGGAACAACATAGAAGTTTGGAAAATCTTCACCATTCTCTTAGAACGGAGCTCGTTGAGGATAATGGCAATCCCTACAGATACAACTAAACCTAGAAAGATAAAGCCAAGATTGTAGAGGACCGTATTTCGTGTGATAATAAAGGCGTCTCTTGAACTAAATAAGAATCTGAAATTATCGAGTCCGACCCATTTACTATTTATGATACTATCTATGAAACCATTACTGGTCATGTGGTAGTCTTTGAAGGCAACCACATTCCCAAATACTGGAATGTAAAAGAATAGAATCAACCAGAGTGCCCCTGGCAAAACCATCAAGAGAAAGATCCAGTTGTCTCTCAAGGTTTTTGAAAACTTATTCATAATTTCCTCCCTTTTTATTTTGATATCCATCTAAAAATTCTTTTTTAGACTTTTGATAACGATTACATTATTAGTATACTCCTATTTGTAGATTAGGTTAAACTCCTAATTATAGAAAAAACTCTACAAATTATGTAGCAGATTTAAAACTTTATCACCACTATCAAACAAATGTCCTAAATCAATTGTTTATTTTATCTCTATTAGCCCAGTGATGGCATCACTCTGCTATAAGCGTCCAATAACAGGGTATATTGAAAAATCTC
>NZ_VMLO01000046.1:0-745 GCF_013276735.1 Streptococcus sp. 1559 | reverse complement strand
CTCTTTGTTTACGAGAGTTGCCTCGTTTGGGAGTGGCTTCAAAAAATTTCCTTCTCACATGCGCCCAACATCCAACAAGTTCAGCTTCTTCCAGTTGACGATAAGCTTCTAGCGGTTCGCAGTTTACCAAGCTTAGCGTCGCCTTGCTCCTAAACCTTGGACTGCTATCGCATAGGCAGAACTAGAGGACTAAAGTCCTAAGTTACTGCCGCAACATGTCACAATGCACATAGCCAGAATAGTCTCCTAGGAATTCTTGTACTACTGAACCACTTCGACGCTGATCATGGTGGTAAAGCCTAATCCCTTGTTTCTCTGATTTTCCTGACAAAAAAGTCCAATAGTAGGTCAGATGGCTATCACTCTCTAGGACCCGATAAGAGGTTTCATCCGCATGAAGAAGAGCTTGTTCTAACAACTTTTCTCGTAAAAGGTTATAAAGGGACTCTAAATAGTATTGACTCATCTTGATATGCCAATTAGAGATTTCCTTACGTGTGATTGGTAAACCCATCTTAGCCCAATCTTCTTCTTGGAGATAATTACGAATTTTAAGCAGAATATCATTTCTCTTTTTAGAATCAAAACGACGAGATTGTGGAATCTCTACAGGAACAATAGGTTGTGGCATTAAAATATCCTCCAATAGTTTTACTTTACTAATAGTATACAGGAGGTCTTCCATGAATGATAGATACCTTGTTATGACGCGCTTACAGAAGGACGACAGTCATAACCACCCGTG
>NZ_VMLO01000045.1:61447-67540 GCF_013276735.1 Streptococcus sp. 1559 | reverse complement strand
TTGGGTTCACCGGTAGCGGATGCCCACGGAGGACTTACACCTCAGATGCACGACATGCCCGTCGTACTCCAAACCTTTCTCATGGTCTCCAGCCATGATATAGGGAACGAAAATTCCTTTTCCAGCTGCTTTTATAGCGTTTAATTTTTCTGTTAGTGTCTTAGGCATGAGCTTCTCCCTTCTTTGCTGCATCTGCTTCCAAGCGGTCCTTGACTTGAACCACATCCTTGTCCCCACGACCTGATAGACAGACAATCATAGACTTGTCTGGTCCAAGTTCTTTGGCCAATTTCACCGCAAAGGCGATAGCATGACTCGATTCCAAGGCTGGGATAATCCCTTCCACACGAGACAAGAGTTGGAATCCTTCCAAGGCTTCTTCGTCTGTTACAGGGACATAGCTGGCACGTTTAATATCGTGGTAGTGAGAATGCTCTGGACCGATACCAGGATAGTCCAAACCTGCTGAGATAGAGAAGGCTTCAAGAATTTGACCATGGGCATCTTGGAGCACATCCATGAGGGAACCGTGAAGGACACCTGGACGACCCTTGGTCAAGGTAGCTGCGTGGTGCTCTGTATCCACACCAAGTCCAGCCGCTTCAGCTCCATACATAGCTACAGACTCATCTTCTACAAAGGGATGGAAGAGCCCAATAGCATTAGATCCACCACCAACACAGGCTACTAGGGCATCGGGCAGATTTTGACCTGTCATATCGCGATACTGTTGTTTAGCTTCGCGACCGATGACACTTTGGAAGTCACGAACGATTTCTGGAAATGGATGAGGCCCCAAGGCAGAACCAAGGATATAGTGGGTATCGTCGATATTAGCCACCCATGAACGAAGGGCTGCATTGACCGCATCCTTGAGCACGCGCGAACCATCTGTTACAGCCTCGACCTTGGCTCCCAAAAGCTCCATGCGGAAGACATTGAGGGCTTGGCGTTTGACATCTTCCTCACCCATGTAGATGGTACATTCCATGTTAAAGAGGGCCGCAGCAGTTGCAGTTGCCACACCGTGCTGACCAGCACCCGTTTCTGCGATAATTTTCTTTTTACCCATGCGTTTGGCAAGCCAAACTTGTCCTAAGGCATTGTTAATCTTGTGGGCTCCTGTATGGTTAAGGTCTTCCCGTTTGAGATAAATCTTGGCTCCGCCGATATGCTGGGTCAAGTTTTTTGCGTAATAAAGAGGAGTTTCACGTCCTACGTACTGGCGCAAAAGCTGGTTTAATTCCTCTTGGAAACTTGGGTCTGCCTGACTTTCACGGTAGGCCTTCTCCAACTCCAAAACTGCTGTCATCAATATTTCTGGGACAAAACGTCCGCCGAATTTTCCGTAAAATCCATCTTTATTTGGTTCCTGATATGCCATGCTTTACCCTCTCTATAAATCTTCTAATCTTTTCATGATCTTTTTGTCCATCTGTCTCCACTCCGCTTGATACATCTACTGCATAGGGAGTAAAGTGTTGAATTGCTTTTACTACATTGTCTTCATTAAGCCCACCTGCGATAAAGAAAGACTGAGTTAATCCAGTCGTATCCAGTTGAGCCCAGTCAAAGGTCTGGCCACTTCCTGCCACAGGGGCATCAAAGAGTAGATAATCTGCCTGAGAATTGGGGACATGCCCATTTCCATCTACCTGCACAGCCTGAATACTGGCACAAGGCAAATTCTCAAATAAATCATCTGCCACCTGACCGTGAACTTGAACCAAGTCCAAGCCAACTTTGTCAATCGCTTCTAGCAGTTCTGCCCGACTTGGTGAAACAAATACACCAACCTTTTTCACATCCGCAGGAATAAGCTTTGCCAGCACAGCTGCCTCTTCTAAAGTCACCTGTCTTTTACTAGGTGCAAAGACAAAACCGATATAATCGGCTCCTGCTGAAACGGCTGTTTCCACCGCTTCTTTGGTCGATAGTCCACAAATTTTAACCTTTGTCAATCTGCAACTCCTTGGTTCTCTGGGCTACATCTTCTGCCTGCATGAGAGCTGTCCCTACTAAAATTCCGTTAAAGTATGGCGCTAGTCGTTCCGCATCCTGCCCTGTGAAAATAGCAGATTCAGAAATGTAATAACGTCCTTCCTTAAAGTGTTGGGACAAGTCTACACTGGTCTGCAAGTCGACTTCAAAGGTAGTCAAATTGCGATTATTGACCCCGATAATCTGGGCACCAAGTCTGTGAGCCACTTCTAGTTCAGCTAGATTGTGGGTTTCCACTAAGACTTCCAGACCAAGTTCCGTCGCGTAGTCATAAAGTTCCTTAAGACGTTCTTCTGACAAGGCTGCCACAATGAGCAAGATGACTGTCGCACCTGCATTGCGAGCGCGGATGATTTGCTTTTCATCGATGATAAAGTCCTTGTTGAGCGTCGGAATGTTTACCTGACTGGAAATCTCCCTTAGATAATCCAAATGACCTTTAAAGAAAACCTCATCTGTCAAAACAGAAATCATCACTGCACCATTTGCTTCATAAGTCTGGGCCTGTTGCACAATATCCACATCGAGATTGATATCTCCCAAACTAGGGCTAGCTTTCTTGACCTCAGCGATTACCTGCAAGCGGTCCTGATGATTCTTCAAAAATTCTGCCAAGCGATAGGTCTGGCGCAGAGGCTGGATTTGCTCCAGCTTCATCTGCTCCACCTCACGCGCCTTCTGCTCTAAGATTCGTGCTAAAAATTCCTGACTCATTTTTGGTACTCCTGTAACAGTCTGAGTTTTTCAAGGGCCTTGCCTCTAGCAATCACTTGACGGGCCAAGGCAACTCCTTCCTTGATGCTATCAATCTTACCATTAGCATAGAAACCAAGACCAGCATTCAAGACTGTCGTTTCCAAGAATGGACTTGCTTCGTTTTTCAGAACGCTGAGCAAAATTTCTGCATTTTCCTGAGCATTCCCACCACGAATATCTTCCATAGCATAGCCTTCCATTCCCAAATCCTCTGGAGTAAAGCTTGACAAACTGATTTCGCCATTTTCAAGAAGTGCAATCTTGGTTGTTCCGTTCAAGCCAGCTTCATCCAACCCTTCTGGTCCAGCAACCACGATGGCACGTTTGCGACCCATATTTTTCAAAACCTGAGCTGTACTTTCTAGGAGTTCTGGACGACTAATTCCAAGAAGCTGTGTTTCTAAAGCCATTGGATGAATCAGTGGACCAGTCAAATTCATAATCGTTGGAATTCCCAATTCCAAACGAGCTGGCATGATGTATTTCATAGCTGGGTGCATATTTTTAGCGAAGAGAAAGACGATTCCAGTTTTATCAAAGACCTTACCTAGTTCAGCTGGTTTGAGGTCAAGATTGATTCCCAAGGCTTCGAGGACATCTGCGGAGCCAGATTTAGAAGAAATCGAGCGGTTACCATGCTTGGCCATGTGAATACCGCCACCAGCCAAGACAAAGGCTGCAGTTGTGGAAATATTAAAACTGAAAGACTTGTCCCCACCTGTACCACAGTTGTCCATGGCATCATGAATCTCAGTTGGAATATGCTGGGCATGTCCTCTCATGACTTGGGCAATGGCTGTGCGTTCTTCAGGTGTTTCCCCCTTCATCTTAAGAGCTAAGAGGAGAGAAGCAATCTGCGCTTCAGTTACACGCCCAGTTACGATACGCTCAATGACATCCATCATTTCCACACCTGATAAATTTTCAAATTTTGCTAGTTTTTCAATAATCTCTTTCATCCTAGTTTCCTCACTTTACAACCTTCTCGATAAAATTCCGAATAGAAGACAAGCCGTCTGGCGTTCCAATGCTCTCTGGATGGTACTGGAAGCCATAAATCGGTAGGTTTTTATGTTGAATCCCCATGATGGCTTGGTCATCAGTCGAACGAGCTGTCACTTCAAAGTCTTCTGGCATTTCCTCAATCAAAATACTGTGATAACGCATGACCGCACGGCCATCCTCAATACCTTGATACAAAACAGATGGCGCTTCAAAGTTGATATTGCTCTGTTTCCCATGCATGACTTTTGGAGCCAAACCTAGCTTACCACCAAAGACTTCTGCAATGGCTTGGTGACCCAAACAAATCCCTAGAATCGGCTTCTTGCCTGCAAAATCACAAATCATGTCTTCCATCTTTCCAGCATCAACTGGCCAACCAGGACCAGGAGAAAAGACCAGACCATCTGCTTTTTCAGCTTCTTCATACAGCTTGGAATCATCATTTCTCAGAACCTGAACTTCTGCAAAATTCCCAATGTATTGGGCCAAGTTATAGGTAAAAGAATCATAGTTGTCAATCAATAAAATCATGGTCTTAGTTCTCCAATTCTAGTCATAGATTTTGCTTTGTTAATGGTTTCTTGGTATTCGTTTTGGGCGATAGAGTCGTAGACAATCCCTGCCCCAGCCTGCACATAGGCTCTTTGATTTTTGAGAATCATGGTTCGGATGGCAATGGCCAAATCCATATCACCCGTCGCAGACAAGTAGCCGATTGCTCCCGCGTATACGCCCCGTTTTTCTGTTTCCAGTTCATAGATGCGTCTCATAGCTCGAATCTTTGGTGCTCCAGAAACTGTTCCAGCAGGAAGTGTTGATTTCAAGGCATCCATAGCAGTGAGTTCTGGAAGCAAACGTCCCTTGACCACGCTGGTCAAATGCATAACATAGCGGAAGAGCTCCACCTTCATATACTTAGTAACTTGGACACTGGCCGTTTCAGAGATGCGGCCAATATCGTTACGCCCCAAGTCTACCAACATTCGATGTTCTGCTGTTTCCTTCTCATCAGAGAGGAGGTCAGTCGCCAAGGTCTTGTCTTCTTCATCCGTAGCCCCTCTTGGTCGCGTCCCTGCAATCGGATTGGTTGTCACGATGCCATTTTTGACAGAAACTAAACTTTCTGGACTAGCTCCGATGATTTGATAATCCCCAAAATCATAGAAATAAAGGTAATTAGAAGGATTAGTCACGCGGAGATTTCTGTAGAAGTCAAATGGATTTCCAGTAACTTCTGCTGAGAAACGCTGGCTGAGTACACATTGGAACATATCTCCGTTACGAATCAAGTCACGAGCTGTTTCTACCATTCCCTCAAACTTATGTGGAGCGATATGCGGTTTGAAGTCTAACGGAGATAGATCCAAGTCTTCAAATTCATTTGGAGCAGGAATGCGTAATTCCTCAAGCACTTGGTTCAAGGATTTTTCCAAGGCCTCTTGACTGCGCTCACTATAGAGAGCATCCTCGATGACATGAATTTTTTCCTTCTTGTGGTCAAAGACAATGTAACTCTCATAGACGAAGAAATGCATGTCTGGCGTTCCAATTGTATCTTCAGGAATTTGACCAATTTCTTCATAAAGCGAAATCATATCGTAACCAACAAAACCAATAGCTCCACCACCAAAAGGGAGCTCTGAATGGTGCTGGCTCTTATGAGTCACTTCATAAAGGAAATCCAAGGGATCCTGATCAATCATTTTCCCATTTTGGTAAAGAACTCCATTTTCAAACTTAATCTCAAAAACAGGATTATAGGCTAAGATAGAAAAACGAGCTGTTTCCTTGTCTCTCGGAATACTCTCTAAGATAACCTTGTGTTGTCCCTTTAAGCGCATATAAGCTAAGATTGGTGATAAGACATCTCCATGAATGATTCGTTCCATTGTAATTTCCCTTTCAGTTCTACTTCTAGTCCGTGGCGACTGTATGAAAAATCCCCACGCAAAATAACTTGCGTGAGGACGAAATTCGCGGTGCCACCTCAATTATAGGATTTCTCCTATCTCTCATTCCTGTCTTAGAAAGATTCTGTAACAGGCTGTGCGATAAAGGGCACTCCCTTGAGAATGATGTTTTCTTCTCTCGTTTCAGATGGACCCAACCTTACAGTTTTCTCTGCTTGTTTTCAGCAACCACAAGCTCTCTGTGAGAGAAAGGACTGTAATTTTTCCATCTTTTATTTTTTAGCTTCTAGGTAGTCTGCAATCGCAGCTACGTCCTTGTCTCCACGACCAGAGACATTGATGAAGAGATGTTCATCTCGGTACACCTTTATACTCTTCGAAAATCTCTTCAAACCGCGTCAACTTCACCTTGCCGTAGGTA
>NZ_VMLO01000045.1:0-61440 GCF_013276735.1 Streptococcus sp. 1559 | reverse complement strand
ATTTTCATTGAGTATTACTAGCTTTTTCCATATTAATTCAGCTTTTTGTTTATTTTTAGTAACAGGCAAGGAGCTGTAGATAAAACTCAAGTTCATCAAAGCGACTTAAGGCCCTAATAAAAGATAAACAAAATGACGGATAGAAAAAAGCCCACACACGGAATCTACTTCCATGTGAGGGCGTTGGTAACGCGGTGCCACCTCAATTATAAAGGAACTATCTCCTTTACATCTCTGCCTTGTCTAACAACAAGCTGCACTGTAAGGTGTGCGCACCGAATTTTCATTGTTTCAAATTCATTTTTTAAATCAGCCCACTTTCACTACTTCCAACCACCTATTCACAATCACCACAGGCTCCCTGAAGATCAAAAATAGTTACTTTTCTGATTTGTTGAACTTATTTTAATACTTTGTTTTTTCTTTGTCAAGACTTTTTTACGATTTTTTTGAAAATATCATTCGAATGTGACCATGTCTTCCTTAGATCGAACATGAACATGTCCCACTTGTTAGAAATTGGATCCAACTCAATAGAAACTGAATGGAGGCTAAACAGAACTTATTTTAGAACACTCCATCTTTTCCACTAGGATTTTCAAGAATTAAACAATACTAGAAACTCTGTCTCCTAACAAATTTAGGAGAAACTTCAACAGATGTGACACTTTCCCCTTTAATAATTGCTAAAACACCTTCTATCATTTCTTTAGCCAATTTAACATAATTGGGAGCAATTGTAGACAAAGCTGGAGTATAATACTGAGAAATAGGAATATTATCAAATCCAATGATAGAAATATCATCTGGAATAAGAATTCCTTTCTCATAGCACGCACGAATCAAGCCCTGAACCTTTTCATCTCCTGAAACAAAAATAATGTCCGGATCATTTTGGGTAGTCAAGTGCTGCATTGCATAAGAATAAACTGAATCAATTGTAGATAAGCCATAAATGACTTTTAAATCCATAAAGTAATTTTTATCATTCAGAAAAGAACGCACACCTCTTTCACGATCCTTATTAACATGAGATTCTCCTCCCATAAGCAACCACATATTTTTAAATTTTTCTTCAGTTACAGCTTTCATCATATCATAAGTAGCTTGAAAATTATTATTAGATACATAGACTACTCCAGACGTTTGAGATTCACCGAAAACAAGAAAAGGCATATGGTTCTTCTTTAAATACTGAATTCTGATATCATCTACACTTTCATAAAAAACAATAACACCATCTACTAGGCTACCTGTGCTTGATATAATTGAATTACTAATTGTATCCTCCTCTCCAAAGTACTCAACTATAGCATTAACACCATACTCTTTACAAGTTTGTAAAACTTTATCTAATAAAGTTTGAAACCAAATTAAAGGAAAAGAGTCGATTTTTTTTACAGAAATCAATATATTTATAGCTTCTTTTTTAGTTAAATTTTTTGCATACGCATTTGGAATATACGACAATTCCTCTATAACTTTTTGAATCGCTTGATAAGTTTCTTCTTTAACATTTACTCCACCATTAATAACTCGTGAAACTGTTTTTGGAGAAAAAACTGATAAACGTGCAATGTCATAAATAGTTACTTTTTTCCCATTTATATTTTTCATTTCAGTCCTCCATTACGAACATTCTAATATTACTATACAATATTTAATTTTTTTTAACAAGAGAATTTAGTAAATTATTTAAGATCCACAAATTCACAAAATTAATTTTACAAATATTCTTCCCCTTCAAAAAAGTTTAAATTGCATTTCACACCTTTATTTTTAAGAATGTTTCCAACTTCACGACAAATAAATTCATATGAGAAAAAACTACCATAAAATTGTAGATTAACTTTTTCAGTAAAATGTGTAGGATTTATAAAAAAATATAATAGCCTGTCAATGTAACATTTTAACATAGAGTTAATTTTTTCTTTAAAGATAACATTTGTTATCAACTCATCAGGAGATAAATGAAAGGCAAACACCATTTCATAAATATCATAAAAAGAAATAAATTTGTATACTTGTATCAAACAATTATTATCAAAATATTCTATTTTACCTAAATCAAAATTGATTTTATAATCTTTCATAAAAACCTCTGAGCAAAAATCTACTCAAAAATTAGATGATTAAAACATCTAAAAAACAAAAGGACAAAAACATCTGTCCCTTTGTTTACTAAATTTCAGCTAATTTCTTCGACATAAATAACACCTACAATATTAGCAATTTCTTCCATCAAACGAAGATGTTCAAATCTACCTGATAATTCCAGAGTAATAAATGACGCTATTTTTTTGTCTGGAACATCAAAGTATTCAATTCTGTCAGAATTAACATCTCCAAACGCTGTTCTTGAATCGGTCATTCTGATACCATTTTCTGCACAATAAACCAATACACGATTATAGGCTTCTGTAGATTTAACCACTATATACAATTCAATCATTTTAGAACGATTTCGTAGATATTTTTTTAGTGGTTGGAACATGGATATCACACCCCAAACAGAAATGGCTACTAAAAGAGCTCCCTCATAAAAACCTACTCCAATAGCTAATCCAATTCCTGCCGAAGCCCAAATGCCTGCTGCAGTTGTTAAACCAGTTATTTTCTTTTTATCTGTAATAAGTATTGTTCCAGCCCCAAGAAAACCAACACCTGATATAACCTGCGCACCTAAGCGTGTAGGATCTCCTGTACCAAATTTATAAGATACGTATTCATTCGTCATCATAATTAAACATGCAGCCAGACAAACAATACTATGTGTACGAATACCTGCTGGTTGAGATTTACTTCCTCTCTCTAAACCAATTACACCACCAATAACTACTGATAAAACAATCCTGACAACTATTTCAATATGTGATAACCCAAGACTAGTGGCTGTCATGATTATTTCCTTACTTTACGCCCCGGTCTTTGTGTGAAGTATAATACAGTTCCAGAAACAATCATCAGAACAATTGTATAAACAAATACCAGAGCTTGTGCATTAGATGTTGCTGTTTCATCACCTGCAGATCGAATCGTAATACCTAATGGTTGAGCTAGGGGATGGTAAAGGAATACAGATAAGTCGAAGTCAGTTAATAAAGAGTTAAAGTTTAAAGCAATAACAGAGAGAACAACCGGTAAAATAAATGGAATGATAACCTTCATCATAGTATAAAAAGGTGAAGCACCCATACTTCTTGCTGCATCTTCCATCTCATCATCAACACTAAATAAAATAGCACGTACCATTCTATAAGAAAATGGGATTTTTACAACTATATATGCAATAAGTAGAATTACCAAACTACCTACCAAAATCTGATTCAAGACAAGAAATTGTGGCTGATTAAAAGTAAATAATAAACTTACTGCTAAAAGTGTACTTGGTAGTAACCAAGGAAGTAGAGCACCATATTCAAATAAGAAATCAAAACGAGATTTATGTTTTCTGACAACACGAGCAAATACAACTGCGAGAATTGTTGCTGTTGTCGCAGCAATAATAGAATAAATAAAGCTGACCAAGAATGGAGAGAATGCCGCACTATTACTAAAGAATAAGCGATAATTTTCTAAAGTAAAGTTTGATAATGTTAAGTTACCTGTTTGAATTGCAACTGGATCTGTAAATGAGTATAATACTATAAAAATTAGTGGAAGCATGAAAACTGTGAACAATCCATATGCTACAATGTGAGCAATGATATTCCAAGGCTTAGACGCAATTTTTTGTTTTTTAAGAGGCGCTTTAGTCTTAGAGATAGAAATATAATTTCCACCTTTTTCTATCTTATTCATGATAGTAAGCAAAATTGTAGTTGCAATACCTAAAATAATTGCAAGTAAGGCAGCTAAATCACGAGAATTCCCCATCCCTGCAAATGTAATAATCATTGGATTTATAGTTTGAAATTCTTTACCACCAACAATCATGGGTGCTGCTACTGCAGATAAACCACTAAGAAAAACCATAATAGTAAGTGCAAATAGAGTTGGAATTAAGGTTGGTAACACTACTTTTCGGAAAACAGTAAATGGTTTTGCTCCCATATTTCGAGCAGCCTCAATAGTGTGATAGTCAACGCTTCGAATTGTATTTGTTAAAAACAATGTATGATTAGCCGTTCCTGAAAATGTCATAATGAATAAGACTGCACCATACCCAATAAACCAGTTAGGGTCTAAAGAAGGGATAATATTTTGTAAAAATTTTGTAATCAATCCATAAGGACCATAGACAAATTTATATCCAGTCGCTAAAACCACTCCTCCATAAATTAAAGAGGTCATATAACCTAATTTTAAAATTTTAGCACCTTTAATATCAAAGTACTCTGTAAATAGAACACAAAGAATACCTACGACATTAACTGTAATAATGAGTGAAAATGCTAACTTAAAACTGTTCATAATACTCTGAAGTGCCCTCTGAGATTTTAGAACACGATGTACAGCATCAAGGGAAAATTCTCCTCCTTTTACAAATACATTCACTACTAGATCAAAGTTTGGATAAATAATAAATGTTACTAAGAACCAGATTAACCCTAAACGAATAAGCCAATCTTTTAAATTTAATTTATGACGCATACTGCACCTCCTTAAAATTGCAGAACGTCTGATGGAGTGATAAATAATTCCACACTTTCTCCGACAGATCTAATAGCAGCCTGACTATCAATACTTGTTACATTAAGAATCTGACTTTCAGAAACTTTTATTGTATAGTGAATTGTAACTCCAGAAAACTCAACATCAATAATTGTCCCTTTTAGAGTGAAATCTTGTTCAGTTTCACGATTGAATCGAACTTTCTCTAATCGAATGTATCCTTTTTTATCTTCTAAGAAAACGCTTGTATTTTTCAATAATACTTCGTGGACTGTTTCATCGGTCAAAACATTAATATCTCCAATAAAATCACATACAAATTCAGTTTGAGAATTATGATAAATTTCTACTGGTGTACCGACCTGTTCGATGTATCCATTGTTAAAGACTGCAATTCTATCAGATAAAGTCAAGGCTTCCTCTTGATCATGAGTAACATATAAAGTAGTAATACCTAACTCTTTTTGAAGTCTTTTCAACTCTTTTCTCAAATCTACACGTAATTTTGCGTCAAGGTTTGACAATGGTTCATCTAGACAAAGAATTTTAGGTTCAAGAACCAGAGCACGAGCCAATGCTACCCTTTGTTGTTGACCCCCAGATAATTCTGATACATTACGCTGTAACTGTTGATTAGAGATCTTAATTTTTGCTGCTACTGCTGATACTTTAGCTTTAATAACATCTGGAGCTACCTTCTTAACTTTTAAACCAAATGCAATATTATCAAAAACAGTCATAGTTGGAAATAGCGCATAAGATTGAAATACAATACCAATTCCACGCTTTTCAGGTTCCAAATGAGTGACATCTGTTCCATTAACTTCAATACTTCCTGATGATGGATTTAGAAAACCTACCAAAGCTCTCAAAGTAGTTGATTTACCACATCCTGAAGGCCCAAGAAAAGTAAAGAATTCCCCTTCATGTATATCTAAATTCAGATTATCAATTGCAACAAAATCACCATATTTAATTTGAATATTATCAAATTTAATCATCTCACTAACTCCCTCTATCACTAAAACCAAAAGCCTCTCTTTATTTCTTCCATAAATTTAGAAATAATAGAGAGACTTGGACATAAAAAATAACTCTTATTTCTTATTTTACGTATTCTAATTCAGCTTTTTCTACCCATTCATCCAAATGCTTTCCAACAGCTTCCCAGTCAATATTTTGTGGTTTCACTTGATCAACAAATTTTTTCGTATCTTCAGGTAACTCTTTTAGGGCATCTTTATTGGCAGGAATAGATCCAAATTTTTTACTATATTCTACTTGAATTTCTGTTTGACCAAACCAATCAATAAATTCTTTAGCTAACGCTTGTTTTTTACTAGTGCTTAAAACCATAGTTTGTTCAGTTACAAATGGTACACCAATCTCAGGAGTCATAACTTTGAATTCAACATTTTGTTCTTTTTGTCCGATTAACGCTCCAGAACCCCAGATCATACCGTATTGAATTGGGCTTTCTTTATCTAACGCTTTAACAACTGAGCTTTCACCTTTTTGAAGAGTATAGGCATTTGCAAAGTATTCTTTTGCAACTTCCCAGCCCTTTTCCGATACTCCTAAATCACCTTTTTCATCAAGATAACGAACTAAGATACTTGCTAGAATTGCCCGTCCTGTACCACCTTGAAGACCATAAATTGAATATTTACCTTTATACTTACTACCTAATTCAGTCCAATCTTTAGGCATTTCTTTTACATCAGGCGCCCCAATTAAAACTAATGGTTGAACAATCACAGGATTATAATAATTATCTTTATCTGATAAAGATTGATCAATCTTATCTAACCATTTAGGCTTGTACTGTACTAGTAATTTTTGATCTCTAATTTTATTTGAATCAACAGCACCAATTCCAAATACCATATCTGCAACTGCATTATTCTTCTCAGCAATAACACGGTCTGCTAATTGAGCGCCAGCGATATCAACCATTTTTATATTAAAACCAGCTTCTTTTGCTTTAGCAGTTAACCAATCACCACGACCATTTGAGACTGAGTTCGAATAGATTACTAATTCTTGACTTTTATCAGCTTTTTCTTCAGATGAAGAAGCAGTCGTAGAATTTGAACCTCCAGAGCAAGCAGCAAGTGTAGTAAGAGCAACTCCCGTTGCAAGTACAGTAGACCAAACTTTCATTTTTTTCATGATAAGTTCTCCTTTTTTATTATTTTATTTAAATTTTTCGTGATATGGAACAAATTGTCTCATATCTTCAAATACAGTATAGTCAATACGGTTTACAGTAATAGTTGAAATCTTCTCTAATAAAATTTCAGTTAATTCTGCTCTGACTTTAGTAAACTCTTCTTCCTCCTCTTCGGTTAGAGGAATCCGAAGATACCCAATTGAAATATGGAATTGATATCTATCATGATTAGGGAAACGAACACCTGCTTTTTCTGAGACATAAGTACGAATTTCTTCTAATCTCTTTGCAGAAGCTTCATCTGCAGGTTCAACTAGTATGTTTTGTTTTCCCATTTCAGTTATACGCATATGAATTTCTTCATCCAACAATGGAAAAATTTCAAGTTGTTTAGCAAAGTAATCATGTATTTCCTGTAAAGGTGTATCTAGAGGAAGATTACTGCTCCAAAACTCCGTTTCACGATTTTCATGGCACAACAATTCAATTACAGTCATGTGAATAGAATTCCTTGGAGTTAAAGTAAACTTATCGATAAATGGTAATTCTCTATAACGTGATTGAATAATATCAACAACTTCCATCAAATCTTGTTTAGTATAAAGATTTGCTACAACTGTATTCCCAGGGAAATGATTAAATTCCCCATTCTCTTTGAACTTAATTTTTGTTAAGTTTTTCATATAAAGACCTTCTTTTTTTATATTTGACATCGGTGTCATCATGTTTACATTATACAATGAAACCGTTTCCTTTGTCAAGCGCTGTCAAACATTTTTTTAATTTATCTTTCATTAAAAGGTTAAGTAATTTTTCCAAAATACAGCACTCATATAGACAGTATCATCAATTATAGCCATTGGGATTTTTTGATTGCCAATTCCATGTATCTCTACACATGTCTTCAATCGATTTTGTTGTTCTCCAATTTAATTCCTTATATGCTTTGTCTGCATTTGCATAACAAGTTGCAACGTCTCCTGAACGTCTTGGAACTATTTTATAAGGAATAGGGATCTTATTAACACTTTCAAATGTATTTACAAGTTGTAATACACTAGTGCCTTCTCCCGAGCCTAGGTTATAGATATAAACATCTGTTTTTTCAGATACTTTTTCTAAAGCTTTTATATGTCCTATTGCTAAATCTACTACATGGATATAATCACGCACACCAGTACCATCAAGCGTATCATAATCATTTCCGAACACACTTAGCTCTGACAGCTTACCTACCGCTACTTGTGCAATATAAGGCATCAAGTTGTTAGGAATTCCTGAGGGATCTTCCCCAATAAGCCCAGACTCATGAGCACCAATTGGATTGAAATAACGAAGCAACGCAATACTCCATTCTGAATCTGCCACATGAACATCTTTTAAAATTTGCTCAAGCATCACTTTCGTATACCCATAAGGATTTGTCGCACTTGTTTGCATCGTCTCAATTAGAGGTGACTGATTGTTAATTCCATATACAGTCGCGCTTGAAGAAAAGACAATCTTTTTAACATTAAATTCTGACATCACTTCAACAAGTGCCAATGTACTCATAATATTATTTTTGTAGTACATCACAGGCTTTTGCACGGATTCTCCGACAGCTTTATAACCTGCAAAATGAATTGCAGCATCAATCGATTCTTGTTCAAATACCTTTCTCAATGCTTGTTTATCACAAACATCTAATTCGTAAAACACAGGACGTATTCCTGTAATTGCTTCAATACGGTCTAGCACCAAGATGCTAGAATTCGAAAGGTTGTCGACAATGATAACTTCCTTTCCTAAATTTAGTAATTCTACTACGGTATGGCTACCAATATAACCAGCTCCGCCTGTTACCAATATTGCCATTTGGGTTTCCTCCTAATTAATTCCAACCGACTTAACAAATCTCATAAACGCTTCATGTCCAGATGAAGTATTCTTATAAACACCTGCATCTTCTAGGACTCTCGCAAATGCTTGTCCTACTTCGTGTTGAACTACGCTATTAACCTCTTCTTTTTTAATGTTAGGATATTTTTCTTTCAATTGGTCGGCCCATTCTAAATGATAATCCGCAATTGCGTTTTCCTCTCCTAAAAGATATTTTCCAACTTCTTCTAACTCTGGTTTCAAACGAGGTGGTAATATCGCAAGTCCCATCACTTCGATTAATCCGATATTTTCCTTTTTAATATGTTGTACATCTTGATGAGGATGGAAAACACCATCTGGGTATTGTTCAGTAGTATGATTATCTCTTAGAACAATATCTAATTCATATCTCCCGTCCACTTTACGAGCAATAGGAGTCACCGTATGGTGTGGGACATCTTCAGTCATAGCAATGATGTCTACTTCTAAATCTGAATATTCTCTCCACTTATTTAGAATTTTAGTAGCTAAATCTAACAAGCGATTTTTATTTTCACTTTGTAACCTAATTACTGACATTGGCCATTTTACAATACCAGCATTAATATCCTCAAAGTCTTTAAAACGAAATTCACTCTCAAATTTTGCTTTTTCCATTGGGAAAATATGTTTCCCTCCCTGGTAGTGGTTATGACTAAGAATGGAGCCTCCTGAGATAGGAAGATCAGAATTTGAACCAGCAAAATATCCTGGCAAAATATCAACAATCTCCAATAATTGTTCAAATGTTTTAGAGGTAATAGCCATTGGTACATGTTGACTATTTAAAAATATCGCATGCTCATTAAAGTATGAGTAGGGAGAATACTGGAATCCCCATACTTCGTCACCAAGTTTCAACCGAATAATTCTATGATTCGAACGTGCTGGATAATTTATTCGCCCCTGATATCCTTCATTTTCCATACATAGTAAACATTTGGGATAATTAGTTGCTTTTACTAATTTTTCAGCAGCAATTGTTTTTGGATCTTTTTCGGGTTTTGACAAATTTATCGTAATCTCTAGCTCTCCATATTTAGTTGATGCTCTAAACTCAATATTCTTAGCAATAGCAGAAGTTTTAATATAATCACTATCTTTACTTAACTTATAAAATTCTTCAACTGCTTCTTGAGGTGATATATCATATGAACTCCAAAAAATATCATTTAATCGACTAGGTAAAGGAACTATGAAATTCATTAACTCTGCTCCTAAACATTCCTTTTCCTCAATTAAATCTTTAATTTTACCGTTTTTTAAGGCGATTTCCACTAAGCAATCTTTTATTTGTTTCAGGTCATTTTCATCGGAAATACGATCAGTTCCCTCCTCACCTATTAACGCTAGTACTCTATTTTTCACATATATTTTGTCAATTTCATTATACATTCCGTATTCAATTACTCTATCAACAAAATTATCAATAATTGTTTTCATATATTTTTCTTTCTAATTTATGTTCCCATATTTTCTATACATTATCCATTTATAAATTGCTTGCGTAGTATGAGCAATTTTATCAAGGTGATGAATAATATCTAAAGCACCAATTACTTCAGAAACGTTCCCATCATCTTCAAATATGTAATTCATTATTTTCTTTTCAATATTTATACTAAGCTCTTCTATCTCATTCTGTTTTTGTATAACAACCATATCTAAACATCCAGATTGTTCCTCTCTATAACAAGATATAGCCCTATTCATATGCAGTCCGATAACTTCATGAAGTATTTTTATTTCTGAAATAATTTTCTTCAAATTTTCATTATTTTGAATAATCTGTAGATTTTTTAAAATTTCAACAATTCTATCCCCAATACGTTCAATGTCAGTTGATATTTTTATTACACTAATAATTCTTCTTAAGTCATATGAAACAGGATGTTGTAAACAAATTAACTCAAATCCTTTTTTATCAATATTTAGAACTGACTCATTTATGATTAAATCTTCTTTAATCAATTCTACTCGTTCTTCATTTGATAAATATTCAAATAACTTCTCGTATTTATCAAGCACAGATACCCAAATAGTCTCTAAATTATTTGATAATTCTATAATTTCATTTTCTAAATATAACCTTAACATTTAGGTACCTCTTCTTAACAAAGTTCAATAGTAACAATTAATATTTTAAACAATATATCAAACATCAATAACTAGAATACTTGCATCATCCTTCTTTCCATAGATTGGATCAATAGCAGAAGAATTAAATCTCATCTTAATTAACTCTTCAAAAGTCTTATTTTGATTATTTTGATAGAATTCATAAAAGCCATCGCTCATTAAAACAATTTGTTCACTAGTAACATCTATTTGATTAATAATAGCATGGTCTAAAAATCTCTCATCCAACGAACCTATCCAGTACCCACTCGGTTGATTAGATAATTTTCTGATTTTTTGTAAAATAATTTTTTTATTTAAAGCACTATTTGTACCAATTGAATCTTTTATCTCATTTTTTCCTTTTTCAAATAAGTTATCTACTCTATGATCAGTTATTTCCATTTCGTTTACTAACATGACGCAGTCACCTAGCATCATATACTCCAACTTTTTTTCTGAAAGTTTAGCAAATATAAAAGCAAATGTTGGTAAGCGATAATACTCTGTTAATTCATATGAGTTTAAACCGATTTCATCTTTAACCTCTAGTAAAGCAGTTTCAAATATTTGTTTAAGAGTTTTTGATTCTTTACAATTAACCGACAAACTTTCTGATAAAATATGTACAACTTCTGAGACTGAATAACCTATCTCCTCTTTAGAATTATATAAATCTGTAGCTCCATCGATAATCCAAAAATACTGATTTTGTGAACCTACAGTATCCTCATTTTCTACAGAACTTCCTTGTATCGAACAAATTTTATTTATCTTTACCATAATACTTCAACCCTTTTAGTGTCAAAAGTAAACCAATTCCTGTCACTGTTAAGAATAGTTCCATAATCTTGTTCGAACCAGTCTTTGGTAATTTTTGTTTTACATCTACTATTTCTTTAGATTTATTAATATGATTTTCAGTTTCTCTGCCATCTCCAACTATTTTATAGTTTACTTCTTCTGTCTTATTATCTTGTTTATTGTCGATCTTGTCATTAATTTGTCTATTATCTTTACTTGAGTTAAACTCTCCTTTCTTCTGGTTACTATCAATTACATTATTTGAATTAGATTGTTTTTCATGCACATATGAACTTGTTTTAAATTTTTCCTCTTTGTTTTTTTCTTTTTCGTTTTTATCACTTAAGTTATTTGTTACAATTTTATAAAGCCCATTCTCCGTTACAATATTGAAATTACCATCGCTATCACGTATAACAGGTTCTTTCTCATTTGCATTAGATTTGATGAATGATATATACTTACCGGATAAATTATAAAATTGGTTATTTAAAACGGTTATTTTACCCTTTGAATCCTCAATAACAATTCCTTCTTTACCACCGAATATACTATTCTCTGAGACTACTAAATTATCACTAACTCGTAATAATTCAATATTTGGTTGTTCTGTTTCCTTAGAATTATTATTAATTACATTTTTTGTTACAGTAATATCTGATACTTTTCCTAAATATTCTGCACTATCTTTTGCAACTCGTATCGCTTTTGTTTTAGGATCGGCAATATTAAATATATTTTCGGCGATAACCACCTGTTTATTTAAATCTAATAGGTCTTTAGTGTTTTTATAGCTATAAGCATTTACTAAAGCTGCTCCGCTTTCTCGATAATGTACACTCTCTCCTTTAACTTTCTTATCAAAGCGATTTCCTTTGATTAATACATCAGTGAATCCTGTAAAACGTACACCTGCATACATCATGTTATCAAAATGATTATTTAAAATTTTAATATTAGAGGGGTTCTGTGTCGACAATGTTTGATAGTGTGTGCCAATTGCTGTTACTAATTCTCCAGATTTATCACTTTTGCCAAAATAGGAATTTTGAATAGTCACATTTTCAGATTTTTTCCCATCATCATTCAAGGCATAAGGAAAACCTTTTCTAGTTAATGGTTCAATCTGAATGCTCTCCTTACTTATGATTTGCCCATCCTTCATCGTTTTGGGTAAGGCTTGCCCAAGAAAACGAGAATTATCAACTAATACATTTTTCGAACCTGCAATTTGAATAGCATGCCCTTGATAACTATCCTTGAATGTTACATTTTTTATAGTTACGTTATTTGAATTCCCAATAGCAAATGCACCTGAAGAATTTATAAGTGGTAGATTTTTTGCTTTAGTTCCTTCTTCATTCAAAGCACCGTTCATATCAATAGTACCACCAGAATAACTAATATCTTCTGTTGGGCTCCATTCTACTTGCGCACCATCATCCGTAAATAAACCTGTCATAAAAACAATGGAAGGGTGATTCTTAATATTTATACCATTTAGAATTGTAGCTTTCTCATTCAATTCTAAGTGTGTATGACTTTTTAAAAAAACAATTTCTTTTACTAAATAAGTTCCTTCAGGAAAATATACATTTCCTCCACCTAGTCCTTTAGCTGCAGCATCTATTGTATCTTGAATTGCTTGACGATCATCATTAACTCCGTCACCTATTGCTCCATAATCTTTTACACTTAAAGCAGTATCTTCAAATTCTTTTTTGATAATTCTGTCACTTATAACATCTTCCTTATAACTCTTATTTTCATTAGTAGATGTTACTGTAGATTCAACTGTTCTGTTGTCTAATTGTGAATTAGAACGAATAGTACCATTAGAGCTGATACTATTAACACTTAACGAATTATCTAAACCATTAGTGGTTGAATTAGAGGCAATCATTTCAGCAGAACGATTCTGATTAACAGTTGGTGAATTATCTAAATCATTAGTAATTGCATTAGAAGACTCTTTTGTAGCCATCGGTGAAGAACTAGTAACAACTTCATCCGATAAAATACCTTGGCTTCCCAAAATTGAAATTGCCAATAGTACCGAGCAAGTCCCCACCTTTAATTTACGAATACTGAATACCTCATTAGGAACAAAATATTTCATCAGAACCTCCAATTTTTTTACTATTTTTTAACAATTGATTATTACTTTTCTTAAAATAGATAGAATGACACCGCTGTCATTATCTTTATCATATATTTTCCAAATTGAATTGTCAAGGAATAACACAAGAAAATATTAAAATTTATACTCTTCGGAAATCTCTTCAAACTAGGTCAGTGCCGCCTTGCCCTAAGTCTAGGTTACTGACTTGGTCAGTTCTATAGTAGATTGAAACTAGAATAGTACACCTCTACTTCTAAAACATTGTTAGAAATCGATTTGACTATCCCGATTGATTTGTCCTATTCTTATTTCATTTTACTATATCTACAACCTCAAAGCAGGGTTTTGAGCTATCTATGGCCAACTTCCTAGTTTGCTCTTTAGCCTTCCATTTAAAAATGATGCTATCTTTCTTAGCTTGAATATAAAATATCCCATTTACTATATTTAAATTTATTGATATGTTGTAAATTATAAATGAAAGAACAAATACCTTGTCATACAAGCATTCGCCAGGGATATTTACCTGAATATCGCTCATATGGCGGATTGAAACTAAAACACTACAATATATTTCTTAAATAGACCTTCTATAAAAGCTAGATTTAACCTCGATAAAAATAGATGCAGTGCTTCTAAAATACTGGAATAGGGTATATAGGTAATCGTAGACAAGTGTTTTATAGATTGTCTCGCAGGAGATCTAATGATGTATAGCAAGCTTCACTAAACATATGGGATATTTGTATTATTATAATATCAAAACGCTATAAATTCTATCATGCAAAAGAATGACTAGAACATGAAAGACAGGCACAAAACTTTGAACAATATTCTGAAAACAAAAAAAGACGCGAGTTTCCACAATCTCACTCATGGAAACTCACGTCTTTCAAAAAATAGGGTGAATTGAAAACTAGAACAAGACACTAGATTTTCTAAATGATGTCTAGTAAGGATTCTAAATGCTACACCAAATTGCTCACATCTTATTTCAAACCACGGGACTCCCACAAGAAAGGAAAATCCTATAAAAATTCTCTCTCTGAGGAGAAAGGAGCCTCAACTACAGGTGTAAACTATTATCAATTGAAAACAACAGTTTTTACACTCAATTAGACTTTTTAAGGACAGGATCACTTTCGCTTGTCTGTAGTTTGTCATTTTTTTGATAAAGTTAGTACTTTTTCAGAAACTGTTTTGAAAGTCTCAATGATATAGTCTACTTCTTCATCGCTTAATTTAGTATGAAGAGGGAGGGTAATTTCATTCTCAAAGAAGGCATAGGCCTTAGGATAGTTCGTCATATCAAATCCAAGATTCTTATAGGCTGTCAAGAGAGGAAGCGGTTTGTAGTGAACATTACTTGCAATTCCTGCTTTAGCCAATTCTTGGATGATGAGGTTGCGTTCTTCTAGGCTTGCTCCTTCTACACGGGTGATGTAGAGGTGGCGTGAAGATTCGACAGTTTCAGTCTTGTGTGCCAAAGGATGGATGCGAGAACCTGCAAAACCACTATCATAGCGGTCCACAATGTCCTTACGGCGTTGCAACAAACTTGGATAGCGGTCCAATTGTACCAAACCAAGTGAAGCCATGATATCGGTCATGTTGCACTTATAGGCTGGTGTAACGATATCGTATTCCCATGACCCCAATTGCATCTTGGCAAGAGCATCCTTAGTTTGCCCGTGAAGGGAAAGGATTTGGAATTCCTTGTACATCTCTTCGTCATCAATCACTGGATTGGCTTTCCAAGTCGCACTTCCACCTTCTGCCGTTGTAAAGTTCTTAACGGCATGGAATGAGAAGGAAGTAAAGTCAGCGATAGAACCAGAAGGTTGTCCTTTATAAGTAGATCCCAAAGCGTGGGCACTATCAGAGACAATGACAATACGGTTAAAGGCCTTTTGCCACTTGCTTGAAGCGGTAAAGAAGTCACGTTTTTTCTCCACGACTTGGAACAAACGGTCATAATCGCAAACAATCCCTGCGAGCTCTACTGGGATAATCACCTTAGTTTTCTCAGTGATAGCTTGCTCCAGCAAGTCATAGTCCATTTCAAACGTATCTGCTTGGATATCTACCATGACAGGGGTCGCTCCTACGTGCGTGATGACACTACATGAAGCTGTATAGGTCATGGCTGGAACGATGACTTCATCACCAGGCCCAACTTCAAGCACACGCAAAATTAACTCCAGAGCGGCTGTCGCAGAGTTAAGGCAGACAGTCTTAGGCGTCTGTGTGTATTGGGACAAGCGACGCTCCAGTTCTTTGGTCTTAGGACCTGTTGTAATCCAACCAGAACGAAGGGTATCCGCTACTTCAGCAATTTCTGATTCCGTAATATCGGGTGGTGAAAATGGAATATTGTAATTTGGCATTGATTTGCTCCTTTTATCTGTACTCATTCTCTTATGACTACTTTATTTTAGTACCTCAAATACGGTTTGAAACATGATTTTGATGTCTCCAAGGAAACTAAACTCTCGGAGATAGACGAGGTTATAGCGCATCTTTTCAGGAAGGACGTGTTCGACATAGGCTTGGTCAACCGACAGACCTTTCTCCGTCATTTGACTGATGATAGTGTCCTCATCCTTGTAGTTGATGCTGGTTGGAGAGGTAATCCCTGCTGGTAAGAGCAAGGTCGCCATCATTTCAGGGCTATACCGCTCTGTGTAACGAGGCACTTCAGGTCGTGTACCGACAAAGGACATTTCGCCTTTCAGGACATTGACCAACTGAGGAAGTTCATCCAAACGCACACGGCGGATGAAATTACCAACCTTGGTAATGCGGCTATCGTTAGCAGAAGTCACCAGGCTCCCTTTTTTATCCGCATCCGTCACCATGGTACGGAACTTCCAAATCTTGAAAGGTCGATTGTACTGGGTCACGCGCTCTTGCTTGTAAATCACTGGCCCCTTGCTATCCAACTTGATCCAAATGCTCAAGATGAGAAAGATGGGTGAGGTCAGAACCAGTACTACCAAGGCTAGAACCCAATCCAAGCAACGCTTGAAAATCAGCGAACTCTTCCTTTTAGAGACAAGCTGGTAGTAAGACTCAACCTCGCTTGATTTCATTTCCACGGGCAAGTCTTCCCATTTCAGCATGCTGTTTCTCCTTTGTTTTTATTATACTATTTGTCAACATTTTTCATTATACCACAAAATGGAAAAGGCGGTGAAAGAAATCTGTAATTTGAAAGATTTCCTTCTGGTACTCAATGAAAATCAAAGTACAGCTTTTAGGTTGCAGATAAAGCTGACCTGGTTTTAAGAGATTTTCAAAAAATATTAAGACATAGCTCCTGCCTGCAAGCTATACATCTTGTGATAGGTCCCTCCCAAGGCCAAGAGTTCCTCATGTGTTCCACTCTCAATAATGCGCCCCTTGTCCAAAACATAGATGCAGTTGGCGTCTTGAATAGTAGAAAGGCGGTGAGCGATAGCAATAGTTGTTCGGCCCTGTCTCATCTTCGCCAGAGAAGCTTGAACCAAGCTTTCTGTTTCAGAGTCAATATTGGCGGTCGCTTCATCCAAAATCAGGATTTTAGGCTGGCTGGCAACTGTTCTGGCAAAGGCAAGAAGCTGTCGCTGACCAGTTGAAAAACTCGATCCACGCTCAGACACAGGGGAGTCGTACCCCTTAGGAAGTTCTTGAATAAAGGAATCTGCATCCACAAAGGCTGCCGCAGCCTGAACCTGATCATCACTGATTTCTTGGTACATGGCGATATTGGACTTAATAGTTCCATGATAGAGAAAGGGTTCCTGCAAGACCAAACCGATGTTTTTTCTCAGCTCTTCTTGACTGAAATCCCTGATATCCACATCATCCAAGAGAACTCTCCCTGACTGGAATTCATAAAAGCGCATGAGAACATTTATAATCGAAGATTTCCCCGAACCTGTATGACCTACAAAGGCAATGGTTTCACCCTTGTTGACCGAAAAAGAAATATCATCCAGAATAGGATGTTTGCCATCATATGAGAAACACACATGTTCAAAACGAATATTGCCTTCTTCAACCTCAACCTGACTATTTTCTTGAAGAGGCTCATAGGTTGCCTCGTCAATCAAGGCAAAGACACGGCCTGCAGACACCATAGACGTTTGCAGGGTTGAAAAGTTTTGCGTTACTTCAATCAGAGGATCAAAGAGACGATTGATGTACTGGATAAAAGCATACATAGTCCCGACCGTTATCCCGATAGAAAGACCACGGTAGCCAAAATAGGCCATTAAGACAGTATAACCTAGGAGTTTCAACAAACTCATAGCAGGGCGCAACAAGAGGGCATCAAAGGCTACAGAGCGGTTGGCATAGACCAAGTGTTCTTGGTTAATCTCATCAAATTCTGCCTGCTGGCGCTTTTCTTGATTAAAGACCTGGATAATCCTAATTCCTTCGATATTTTCTACCAGCTTACTATTGATATCTGACAAGAGACTTCTGGTTTTCTCGATAATCTTGACTGATTTTTTACGATAGAGATTGACCAAAAGGAAAATCAAAGGGAGAAAGAGCAGGACTAATGCTGTCAAACGAAAATCCAACACCAACATGGTATAAAGGGTTGTCAAAAAGATAAAAATTGCTGAGATAAAACTGGATAAAATCCCCGAAAACATATCACTGATTGTCTCGGTATCATTAGTCAAACGAGAGACGATAGAGCCTGCTGGCGTCTTGTCAAAATAAGACATGCCTAGCTTCTCCATATTGGCAAAGGCATCGCGACGAATATCCCTCACAATACTGTAAGACACCCGTACAAAGAGAAGATTTCCGACATACTGAACCAGAGTTTGCAGGATATAGAGACCATAGTAGGCCAGCAACACTGTCACAGCGAGTTGATTGAGATTGCTGAGATACTGGTCGATAAAGTGGGAAGCCACAAGGGGAATGACACTTTTAATGACCGTAGTCGCTAGGAGAAAGCTGAGTGCCAAAAAGGTCAGAAGACCATAAGGCTTGAGATAAGATATCAAGCGCTTCAATACAGCCCATTGTTCTTGTTTATTCTGCATCTTCTTCTCCCTTCATTTCCAGCTGCTGAGACTGGTAGGTTTGGGCATACCAGCCATCCAAAGCTAGCAAGTCTTCGTGCCTGCCTCGTTCGATGATTTGACCATTTTGCAGGACTAAAATCAAATCTGCATGGACAACTGCACTGAGGCGATGAGCCGTAATAATGGTTGTCTTGTCCTTTCGCGTCTCCTTAAGGTTGTCGATAATCGCATACTCTGTCTTGGCATCCACGGCCGACAAAGAATCATCCAAAATCAAGATATCAGGGTCTAAAATCATAGCCCGACTCATAGCCAGACGCTGCTTTTGCCCACCAGAAAGACTGACTCCCTTTTCACCAATCAACGTATCAAATCCCTGTGACATGGCTACAATGTCTTGGTAAACTTGAGCTAGCTTAGTCGCTTCCTCGACCGCTGAAATGGGCAAGTTAGGATTGCCAAAGCGAATATTGTCTAAAATCGAAGTCGCAAAGAGGAACTGGTCCTGAGGGACGTAGCCCATAAGACTACGAAGGTCTGTCAAACGATAATCGCGAATATCGTGACCATTTAGATAAATAGCTCCCTTATCCACATCGTACTCACGCAAGAGGAGTTTAATCAAGGATGTTTTCCCAGAGCCTGTCTGCCCAACCAAGCCCAGAGTTTGCCCTTTTTCCAAACTAAAGTGAATATCCATTAGCGTTTCCTCGTTTTCAAAAGCAAAGTTATCAATAGCATACTCCAAGCGCCCGTTTTCAATACCATCCAGAGGAAACTCGGAGTCTTTTACAGATGATTCCTGAGACAAAAGATTCTCAATCCGCTGGTAAGAAACCTTTCCTCGCTGAGTGATATTAAAGAGGAAACCAATAGCCATGAGAGGCCAGACCATCATATCCAAATAACTAATAAAAGTGACCAAATTTCCAACTGTAATCTGCCCCTCCCGAACCATCAAAGAGCCGACTAAGAGTGTTAAAACATAGGATAATCCAACAAACAAGAAAACCATTGGGTCAAAGAGTCTATCGTATTTCATGGTTTGGAGATTCTTTTGGAAGGTTAATTCATTGACTGCCTGAAAGGACTCCAGCTCATCTGCCTGATAACCAAAAGACTTGGTCACTTTGATACCTGATACAGACTCCTGAACCTTGTTATTGAGTTCAGAAAAGGCATCCTGTGACTCTCCAAAGACCTTATGAGTCTTTCTTCCCAAACGACTGGTCGCATATGCCATAAAAGGCAGGGGTAAAATTGCAACTAGAGTCATCTGCCAGGAAATGCTAAAGAGCATGGTCAGCAAAGTCACTAAAGCTGTAATAGAGGCATCCACCGCAGATATAACACCACCACCTGCAAGACTCGTCAAAGAATTGATATCATTGGTTGCGTGTGCCATCAAGTCCCCCGTCCGATAGGTTTGATAAAAGGCTGGAGACATCTTTGTAAAATGCTCAAACAAGCGAGACCTCATAATCTGCCCCAGACGGTAGGATGTCCCAAGAATATACATACGCCAAACATAGCGCAGATAGTACATACCAAAGGCCGCAAGAAGCAAGTAAAATAGGTAAATAAGTAGTTCATTCTGAATTAATTGCCCCAATGTGATAGCATCAATGATCCGCCCCATGACCATTGGGGGAATGAGGTTAAGGACAGAAACCAAGACCAAGGCCACAATTCCGACTAGATAACGGCGTTTTTCTAGCTTAAAAAACCACCAGAGTTTTTGAATAATGGACATAAAATTCCTTTCTAGTTCCAAATGGAAACCTGAGACTCCGACCCCAGGTTTTTCTTATTCATAGGTTACAACTGTAACGTCACCTTTGTCATACTCAGCGATAAAGATATTGGCTACATTGTCATGCCCTTGTTTGCCGAGATTATCAATCAACCACTCTTCGCTACAGCCAAGCGATTCCAAGACTTCTACTTGGATAACACCATCAGTCACAATTAGATACTTAGGATTTTCATCTCCCATTTGGACCACGATGAGTTGGTCATTTTGCTCCTGCACAGCTCGTTCAACTTGCTTCATCTGGAAAATCCCTTGGCTACGAAGTTTGAGGGTTACATCCACCCCAAACAAATCAACCGAACGACAGGCTTCTAGGTCAATCTTCTCATGTTTGATGAGGAGAGTTGGCTTACCATCAATCAAACATTTCACAAAACGAATATTATGAAGCCACTTGAGGGTCAAAACCAAAATAGTCCACATCAGTAAAATCACCTCGTACTGCAAAATGCTGATAGAACTATTGTAAATCACACCACCAATGATAGCACAGAGAACATAATTCTGAATTTAATCTGTCGCAGAGTTAGGTGCTAAGTTCCCCTTTCCTGTCACATTGATAACAAAACAAGTGAGAAGAGCCCCAAGGCCAGTTCGATTACAATTTCCATACAGTTGAGTGTCACTTGTTTACCTTCACCAATTCAATAACGTCTGTTTGATGCAATTCTAATTTCTTTAAAAGATACTTGTCTAATTCGCTCCCGTTCATAGCACGATAGACATTTGAACCTACCTTGACAAGCGCTCCATCAGTGGTAACTGAAGTATTTACGTAAACTTCTGATTTATCCACTCCCAAGTCTTTGGAAACGACCTCTATAAAATGAAGTGAAGTTTGAAATTGGTTGTTAGAGGCTTGATTGGTCTGGTATTTTGAAATTGTCACCAAAAGCATGGCTACTAAAGTCAAGGCTAAAATCATGACCAATTCCCGAAACTTAGTCCCCTTTTTATCTCGATAAGCTTTAAAAGCAAAAAAACCTGTGATAGCTAGGAGAATAATCCCAAAGCCAATCATGATTCCATTTTGCTGACTGATTTGGCTAAGAACATATTCATATGAGTAAAATTTCATTTATTTTCACGCCTTTTCATAAAATCATTCTTCATTATAAATGAAAGAGGGTGATTTTTCAAACCATACGTTGGGGAAACAGACATATCAGACCAACTTCTCAAACTAATGACTCCAGTAGCTATTTCAAGATTCTAATTTTGATAATTGATAAGAATAGACACTAGGAATTATCACTACAAAGAAAAGTGTCAAGAAGAATACCCAGTAAACATATAGTTGCACAAAGGAATTTAGAAACAATAACAATCCTCCGAATACCCAAATTTTCCCAGCTAGGCGATGCGTTTTTCTCCAGTTTTTATCATTCTCCAAGGTCCACGGAAGTCGAATACCGATTATATAATTTCGGTGTGTTTTTGGTAGATAATTTCCAATTACGATCATCACGACTCCCATAAAAATCTGAGCTAGAATCCCGCTCATCATGGAATAACCCAAAGATTCTCCGAAGATAGAAATCATTAATAGACAAGATACAAAAGGAATAATCCAGTAAATCAAAACTTGTATTTTTGAACTGATATTGCTAGATTTAGGATCCTTAATCATTAAAAATAGAAGCAACCAATGCATCAAAAGCATGAGAGTCGGTAATCCAAAGATAGCAGACATTTTATGATTGTAGCCATCTGCTTGACCTAGTAGATTAAAATGAGTGGGTATCTCCTCTGGTAATTGATTCCAGAAAACACAACCTACAAGGGAAGGTAGTAGGATGAGAATGCTCGTAAATAATACCAATTTCTTATTGATTTTTATCTTCATCAAAATGATCTCCTTTCAGATCTGCTAACCAAACCATTATATCCTCTAAAACCGATGTATTTAACTCATAATAAATAAAGTTTTTTTCTTTCATTTCATGAATCAAATCCGCTGCTTTCAAAATCGTGAGATGGTGTGAAATAGTTGCACTAGTCAACTCGAATTGACTGGCAATTTCTCCTGCAGGTAATCTACCTGTTTTGAGTAAATTCAAAATCTCTCTCCTAACTGAATGAGATAAGGCTTTAAAGCTATTTGCAAAACTCATAATGCCTCCTTTCCCTTTGTAATATTAGTAGGGCTAGGACTAAGCAAGGTAGAACTGATAGCATTCCTGTCGGTGATGGGTCTAAAATCAAGAGGCTTGAAACTTTTTCTCCTGGTAATTGAAAGAGTAACCCAATACCTGCAGTTGCATTGATTGCCCCATGAAATAGGACTGAAGCCCAGATAGAGCCTGTCTTTTCCAACAACCAGCTTAACAATATTCCTAGGCTAAAACAAAATAGAAACATGGCGACAACTCCTAAAACGGGATAAGAAAAATAAGATAGTCCATAATTATAGCCTTGCAAATTGATTGGTAGATGCCAAAGACTCCAAATGAGACCAAGCAAGACATGAGTCTGGACTCTTGAAAAGCGTCCTCTTAGCACTGGGTAAAGATAGCCACGCCAACCAATTTCCTCCCCTAATGCAAAGAAACTATTAAGAAAAGGAGCGTAAGTCAAACTAGCTAGGATTTGAATCAAAGCCAAGAAAGATAAGGGAATGGCTGATTGAGAGACACCTTTTTCTTGTAAAATAGCTTGAATAGATTCAAAACCAAGGCTGAAATTGCTAGGAAATACAAGAAAATAAAGTCCCGCTCCTAAAAAACTGATAACTGCTGGTAACCAGATAGCTAGTAAGTAAAAGCGCCAGTTCCTCTTGAGATTCACGGCTAATTTAGATTTGATTCCACTAGGTTGATTCGTGATTTTCCCTAAGAGAAAGACTGCAAGCGCAGGCATCCACATGGCTACAATACTAGCAAGTTGACTCCATGGAGAATTTAGACCAACACCACCTATCCATAGTGCCAACCATATTATCCAAGCAAGGGCATAAGCCAAGACCACAAAAAGAAGGATTGTTCTCTTATTTGACATATATGTAACTTCACTTTCTATTTAGATATTTTTCTAAATAACATTATACACCTTTCTATTCTAAACACAAGAGCTATTTAGATTTTTTTCTAAATAGTTTAGGGAATTTTTATTTTCTCAGGATAAAGTCTAAAGAGTGATTTTTCAAACCATACGTTGGGGAAATAGACCTTTTTTTGGTATAATAAAATCTATAATCTGAATGAAAAAGGTAACTTTATGAAACTTATCTCATGGAATATTGATTCCCTAAACGCTGCCCTAACTAGTGATTCAGCTCGTGCCAAATTGTCCCAAGAAGTCCTACAAACCTTGGTCGCTGAAAATGCTGATATTATCGCTATCCAAGAAACCAAGCTTTCTGCCAAAGGGCCTACAAAGAAACACTTGGAAATTTTAGAAGAACTCTTCCCAGGCTACGAAAACACGTGGCGCTCTTCTCAAGAACCTGCCCGCAAAGGCTATGCTGGTACTATGTTCCTCTATAAGAAAGAACTCACACCTACTATCACTTTCCCAGAAATCGGTGCCCCTTCTACCATGGACTTGGAAGGCCGCATCATCACTTTGGAATTTGATAAATTTTTCGTGACCCAGGTTTACACACCAAATGCTGGTGATGGTCTCAAACGCTTGGAAGAACGCCAAGTCTGGGATGTCAAATATGCTGAGTACTTGGCTGAACTAGACAAAGAAAAACCAGTTCTTGCGACCGGTGATTACAACGTTGCCCACAATGAAATCGACCTTGCAAATCCTGCTAGCAACCGCCGTTCACCAGGATTTACCGACGAGGAACGTGCTGGATTTACCAACCTTTTGGCAACTGGATTTACAGACACCTTCCGCCATGTTCACGGCGATGTTCCTGAACGCTACACTTGGTGGGCACAACGCAGCAAGACTTCTAAAATCAACAATACAGGCTGGAGAATCGACTACTGGCTCACAAGTAACCGCATCTCTGACAAGGTGACCAAGTCTGATATGATCGACTCAGGAGCTCGTCAAGACCATACACCGATTGTCTTGGAGATTGAACTCTAAGGAGAAAACGAATGGACTATCAAGCTGTCATTCCTGAATTTGTAGTATCTGACATCGAAAAATCACGTCACTTCTACTGCGACCTGCTAGGATTCTCTGTCGAATACGAGCGTCCCGAGGAGAAATTTCTCTTCCTCTCGCTTGAAGACTGCCAACTTATGCTAGAAGAAGGCAGCGCAGAAGAATTAGCTCAGCTGACCTATCCTTTCGGGCGCGGTGTCAATATTTCCTTTGGCATTGCAGATGTTCCTCAGCTCCACCAAAAACTGCTGGAAGCTGACTATCCTATCCATCGTCCCCTGACAAAAAGAGAATTTCGAGTAGGAGATAGCTTTATATATCCCCATGAATTTGCGATTTTGGATCCAGATGGCTATTTTTTAAGATTTAGCGAGTAGAATAATAAAGATTGGGAAAAAGTCTTTAAAGTTAGAAAGAGGCATATTGTCAGGTATTTAAAAACCTAATAATATGCCCTTTTATGATGGAAAAACCTTCTAAATGTTAGTCAATAAGTTAATTCTTGCCCATTTTTATTATATTTGTTCGTTTTTTAAACCAAAACACTAACAAAACAGTTGATTTCTAAAGTTATTTAGTGTAAAATAAAAACATTGGCTCAAGCCTATTTGAAATTGAATATCATGTTACTTGTTTATGTCGTGAATTGGCACGACGTTTCTACAAGGTGCCGGAACACCTAACAATAAGTAAGTTAACTTGGAGATATGGCCGTTTTTGCCATGCCTATTTTGGGGACTTACTTAGGGATTAAGTAGATCCTTTTTCTATTTCTTGCTGGAAACTATAAACAAGCAAATGGATTGGCTTTTAGACTTTAGGAGGTCTTATGAAATTATTAGAAGAGCGCATCCTCAAGGATGGGCATATCTTGGGTGACAACATCCTCAAGGTGGATTCCTTTTTAACCCACCAAGTTGACTTTAGCTTGATGCGAGAGATTGGTAAGGTTTTTGCGGAAAAATTTGCTGCTGCTGGCATTACTAAGGTTGTGACCATTGAAGCGTCAGGCATTGCCCCAGCCCTTTTTACAGCTGAATCCTTAAACATTCCCATGATTTTCGCTAAAAAAGCTAAAAACATCACTATGAATGAAGGCATCTTAACTGCCCAAGTCTACTCCTTTACCAAGCAGGTAACCAGCACCGTTTCTATCGCTGGAAAATTCCTCTCACCAGAGGACAAGGTATTGATTATCGACGATTTCCTTGCTAACGGCCAAGCTGCTAAAGGCTTGATTCAGATCATCGAACAGGCTGGAGCCACAGTCGAAGCTATCGGTATCGTAATTGAAAAATCTTTCCAAGATGGCCGTGATTTGCTTGAAAAAGCAGGTTACCCTGTTCTATCACTCGCTCGTTTGGATCGTTTTGAAAATGGTCAAGTCGTATTTAAGGAGGCAGATCTCTAATGCAAACTCAAGAAAAACATTCGCAAGCAGCCGTTCTTGGCTTGCAGCACTTACTAGCCATGTACTCAGGATCTATCCTGGTTCCCATCATGATTGCGACAGCCCTTGGCTATTCAACTGAGCAGTTGACCTACCTGATTTCCACAGATATCTTCATGTGTGGTGTGGCAACCTTCCTCCAACTCCAACTCAACAAATACTTTGGGATTGGGCTACCAGTCGTTCTTGGGGTTGCCTTCCAGTCGGTAGCTCCCTTGATTATGATTGGGCAAAGCCATGGTAGTGGCGCTATGTTTGGTGCCCTTATCGCATCAGGGATTTACGTGGTTCTTGTTTCAGGTATCTTCTCAAAAGTAGCCAATCTCTTCCCATCTATCGTAACAGGATCTGTTATTACCACGATTGGTTTAACCTTGATCCCTGTCGCTATTGGAAATATGGGAAATAACGTTCCAGAACCAACTGGTCAAAGTCTCTTGCTTGCAGCTATTACTGTTCTGATTATCCTCTTGATCAACATCTTTACCAAAGGATTTATCAAGTCTATCTCTATTTTGATTGGTCTGGTTGTTGGAACCGCCATTGCTGCTAGCATGGGTTTGGTGGACTTCTCTCCTGTTGCGTCAGCACCACTTGTCCATGTCCCAACTCCACTCTACTTTGGGATGCCAACCTTTGAAATCTCATCTATTGTCATGATGTGTATCATCGCAACGGTGTCTATGGTTGAGTCGACTGGTGTTTACCTAGCCTTGTCTGATATCACGAAAGATCCAATCGACAGCACGCGCCTGCGCAACGGTTACCGCGCAGAAGGTTTGGCCGTACTTCTCGGAGGAATCTTTAACACCTTCCCTTACACCGGATTTTCACAAAACGTTGGTTTGGTTAAATTATCAGGTATCAAGACTCGCCTGCCAATCTACTACGCAGCTGGTTTCCTGGTTCTCCTTGGACTCCTTCCTAAGTTTGGTGCCCTTGCTCAAATCATTCCGAGCCCTGTCCTCGGTGGTGCCATGCTGGTGATGTTTGGTTTTGTATCCATTCAAGGGATGCAAATCCTCGCTCGTGTTGACTTTGCTAACAATGAACATAACTTCCTTATCGCAGCTGTTTCAATCGCTGCAGGTGTCGGACTCAACAACAGTAATCTCTTTGTCAGCATGCCGACAGCCTTCCAAATGTTCTTCTCAAACGGAATCGTCGTAGCCAGCCTACTCGCCATTGTCCTCAATGCCGTATTAAATCATAAAAAGAAATAAGAAAAAGAGGTGTGAGCCTCTTTTTTTGTTTATCACAAATTGATTATAAATACTATCAATCCCAATTCCCATCTAATATTTCTTTTATAAACTTCTTAGGCATCCAAAAGGAGTGTTTTGTAATCCTACGTCCATCTGGAAGTTCATCTGTATCAGATAATGAGCCTTTCCCAACAAATTTTCCTTTTTCAATTTCATAGTAAGCATTGGTAGCATGTAATTTCGTAAATAGAATTCTATTTATCTTACTTTGAGGGAAATTAGTTGAAACTTTATTACCATTTTGAGTTAATTTAACTCCGTCAGAAATAATTTGTCTAGTTTCCTGCCACACTCTTTGGATTTCTTCTAATTGTCTATCCTGAAATCCCCAAAATTTGATAGAATCTAATACAAATAGCTTAGGTTCAATTTCCTTAAAAATAACGAAAAGGAATCGTTTATTATAAATTTCATTATAAACATGTGATGATTCCTAACTATCTGTTGCTGCTAATTCTTTAAAACAATAAGTTTTAAATGGAGAGTCTTCCTTAGGTAAATTATTCTTATCTACTCGAATAACTCTCAAATTCATGTTTGCTTTTTGAAATTCTTTGGTCTTATCCAAATCCCCTGTCAAGCCTAAAATTTTTCTAATCAGAGTACTATTCTTACCTTTTGCCTTGGGATTCACTTCAAATCTATCATATAACTTTTGTTCAGAGAAACCTTTGTAGGAAAGAATCTTCTCTGCAATAACCTCAGTAAATGACTTTTTTTCACCCCTAAAATTAGCCAAAACACTTTCTTGATCTGATTGGTTAAAAATTTTATGATTAATCAGATAGGTCATATAACTTGATTTTAATTCCCAAGCTCTTTGTTTTGCTAATTCATGACTAAATGGTTGCTGTCTTAAATCCTTTCCTTTACCTGCACCTTTTGTACAAGTTGATAAATAGTTTCCATCTGATTCTGATAATTCATGTGCCCTTCCATTTTTGATTTTATCTATAATCTTCTGATAGTCTTCAAGGATGACTGCCATATCCTCCTCAAACCATTCATATAAAAATATTTTTTCAATGACATAGTCCTTCATTGTTTGATTGGGAATTAAGCCATTGTAAAACAATAACAAAATCTTTGCACATTTTTTCCATAAATGAGTGGAGTAAAAATCCTCTAAATTTTCCTCCATATAGTTTAGTATTGTTAATACAAGTCGTTCTTTTGCACTAAGTGTCCCATTTTTGTTTATCTTAAAAGGAGTAACTTTTAACTCTACACCTATTTTTTCAAAGTCAGCTTCCGAGTCACTATTTGGCTGGTAACCATAGAAATATTTTTCAATATAATTTCCATACTGCCCTTTTGACTTCATACTAATTGCTTTATCTTGTACCTCAGAGACTACTCTATCATTATAATCGTCATATGATTTATAAAGCGAACGATTATACTCTTCCATAACATCGGAAAATTTTCTATTTAATAGTTTATGAGAATATTCAATAACACTATCGATATCTTCATCGTTATAGTTAAATAAGTTTTGATCCATTTTCTTCTCCTATCTTTTATATTATATCAAATTAAACTAAAGCAAACATTAATACTTGATCAATCATTGAAAATAGTATATAATGGATTAAACTGTAAAAAAAATGAAGGAGAAAAGATGAAAGTTCTCGAACTATTTGCTGGAGTTGGCGGTTTTCGGATAGGATTAGAAAATGCCGATAAGCAACTCTTTAAAACAAAATGGGCAAACCAATGGGAACCATCTCGTAAATCTCAAGACGCATTTGAGGTCTATGATTATCACTTCCCCAATAGCGAAAACATCAATATTAGTATCTCTGATGTAACAGACGAACAATTTTCCAAAATGGATGCCGATATGATTGTCGGTGGTTTTCCTTGCCAAGATTACTCTGTTGCGCGTAGCAAGAAAGATGAAAAAGGTATTGAAGGAAAAAAAGGAGTTTTATTTTGGGAAATCATTAGAGCAACTGAAATCATTAAACCCAAATACTTAATTCTGGAAAACGTGGATAGGCTTTTAAAAGCGCCCTCAAAACAGAGAGGACGTGATTTTGCAATCATGCTAACAGCTTTTAATAACCTTGGATATTCTGTAGAGTGGAGAGTTATTAATGCTGCTGAGTATGGAAGAAGCCAACGAAGACGTCGTGTATTCTTTTTCGTATATCGAAATGATACAGTCTTTGCCCAAAAAAATGACAATCTTTACGAAAAAAATGAAGAAATCTTTGAAGATAATAGGTATGATGACTATATTTTCAATCAAGGTCTATTTGCAAAACAATTTCCTATTAAACCTATAGCAGTTAAAAATCGTCATGTGTTTTATGAGTTACCAAATGATATAGTTGAAGTTTCAGATACTTTTACTGGTACTGTTTGGAATACAGGAATTATGAGACATGGAAAATACTATTCTATTGATACAGAACCTAATTACAATGGCAATCCTATCACTCTAGGAGAAATTCTTCAAGATGAGTCTGAAGTACCTGAAAAATATTTTTTAACTGATCAGTCAAAATTGGAAAAATTTCAATATCTTAGAGGACCTAAGAAAATTGAACGAACATCCTCTGACGGACATCAATACATCTATTCAGAAGGAGGAATGTCCCCTTATGATGATTTAAACCTTCCAGGACGAACAATGCTTACATCCGAAGGAACAGTTAATCGTTCCACACATTTATTATTTGTAAACAATAAATATAGATTAATTACACCCATTGAAGCTGAACGCCTTCAGGATTTCCCAGATGATTGGACAGCTAAAAAGAAATTGTTAGATGGATCTATTGTAGAGGTATCTGATAAAATGAGAATGTTTTTTATGGGAAATGCTTTGGTTACTGAGATTGTAAAAGAAATTGCTAAATTTATTAAAAAAATTGATTAATTTATCTGAAACTAAAAAAGAGGTGCGAGCCTCTTTTTTGTGTGACAAAATAAAAACATCTATCTAATCATATATGCTAGTGTCATAGTTCTGAAAATCATCTGAATCAAGAACAATTTCACAACTCTTATACTTTTCTCTTACAAGTCGTTCGGCTTCATCTGGATTTTCAGCCTCTATACTTACTAAACGTGATAAAGTTTCTGTAATTTCTACTGTATACTTTTTCAGTTTTAAATTGCTTTCCAATCATTCACTTATTAGCAATAATCTATATAGTTTTGGGCTTTCCAACCACTCTGGTAATTCATCTCCATATTCCCAGCTATATTTTTTATTCAATAAAAAAAGTTGTTTCTCATCACCAAACTCCATATTTTCAGACAACCACCTCACACAATCAGGGTCTGATAAAGTATAAACCATTACACATAAGTTTTCATAATTTCCGATACTTTCCTCTACCTTTAAATTCTATTATTTCTTTGTCTCTTAATATTTGAAGCTGTTGCCTAATCTTTTCTTTGATATGATTGTTCTTAACAAAGATATTTTTTAGGTCACTTTCAAAACGATACATATCTTCAAGGGTAAATTCTGAACCCTCTATCTTATCTATACAATTTAGAATTTCTATTGTCCAACCTCTTACTGAAAGAGAGTTCTTCCTTAAAAATAAACTTTGCTTAAATTCTTTTGTAACTTTTTCTGGATCTCTAACTTGTCCATTTTTCACAAAAAATATTCTTCCTTTAGAAAGTACTTGTGATAAATCAATGTTACAACCAATCCAACCTGCTCGTCTAGCAGTTGGCGCAAGTGGCTTCCTTTGAATAATTGATTTCGGTGTAACAAATTGCTTCGGAAGGACAAGAAAATTATTTACCTCAAAATTTTTTGTATAAGTTAAAAAAGAAATTAGAATTATTATCTACCTGCACACGCTCCATCATCGTTGCATAAGCACCATCATTGATTGTTGATGAAAAATTTCCTTTTTTGCTCTTTAGTTCAAACTCCTCACTACAATGATTACAGTAAAAATCTGCTACAGGTCTATTATTTTCAAAATGATTTAAAGGATTTTTCCCACAATTAGGGCAATAAGACTGACGATAAACCCAATCCTCCATTAAGATACGTGCCTTCTGACTATTACTTTTATAGGTTTCTACTAGTTCTAAATTAAATTGTAATTCCATTTAAAAATTCCTCACTAATATGAGAATTCACTCGATATAAGCAATTAAAATCTACTATAACTAGTATACCACATATATGTACCTATTACATTTGTATTTCATCATTCTCTTTTATATTTCCTTCTCACATATCTCATAAAATATACCCTAGTTCTTGAGCTAATTTTAAAGAAAAAGCATAAAATTGAGCTATATTCGCTGGTATGGTAATTGCCATGGCAAGTCCACCTGGTAATCCTGCAACAACAGAAGTCCCACTCGCTAATAAAACATTATCCCTAATACAGACATTAGCCACTCGATCTAAGATTTCTTAAGATAAGAGAGACGTTGGGCCTTGTTCTAATAAGGTAGGAATGTCCTGTGAATCTAATTCTTTGGAAAACTTATCCACTAAAAACTTCGAACGATTAACCTTAACAACAGGTAGTTTCACCACTTGTTGCAATACTTGCATAGCTAAGTCTTGTTCAGCCATATAAATACCTCTTTCTCTTGTATCTTTATCTCATAATATCACACTATCTAAATTTTATAAATCTTTTTAATAATTTTTAATACTCTTCGAAAATCAAATTCAAACTACGTCAGCTTCACCTTGCCCTACTCCAGTACAGCCTGCGGCTAGTTTCCTAGTTTGCTCTTTGATTTTCATTGAGTATAAGTCTAGAAAGATTCCCCCATCATGTTTTATTGCCTTTTTCTCCACCAAAAAAGAGGGTTGCCCCTCTTCTTTAGTTCTTATCCAGATTGCGTAGCATCTCGTCAATCTTGTTTCCATACTCGATGGACTCGTCTTTGACGAAGGTCAAATCTGGGATTTTGTACAATTTCAAATTGCGACCAAGTTCACGTTTGATGGTACCAGTTGCTTTTTCAAGCCCGATTTGGACTTTTTGGATATCCGAAGCAAGGTTACTCAAAATGGTGTAATAAACCTTGGCAACAGACAAGTCACGCAGCATCTGAACATCTGTGATGGTCACACCTTGGACACGTGGATCACGGACTTTCTTTTGCAAAATCTCATTGACTTCACGCTTGATTTCCATGCCCACACGATCTGTACGGAAATGATTTGCCATGATATTCCTTTCTCTACTTTGAACCAAAAGCTAGGCCAGCAGACCTAGCTATTTTTATTAGATAGAGGAACTAGAGCCATTTGAATCTAGGAAACAAGCCTTAGATAGAACTGAAGTTCATCAAGGCGCTGTTGACGACGAGTCAAATGAGCTATCGTTTCTCTATTATCTCTTGATTTCTTCCATGACATAGGCCTCAATCACATCATCCATCTTAATATCATTGTAGCCGTCGATCATCATTCCACCTTCACGGCCGTTTGTAACTTCCTTAACGTCGTCTTTATAGTGTTTCAAGCTTGCGAGTTCACCATCATAGATAACGACACCATCACGGATAACACGGACTTTAGAGTCACGGGCAACCTTACCGTTGATAACCATAAATCCACCGATAGTTCCCACTTTAGACACCTTGAAGGTTTCACGAATAACTGCTTCACCGATAACTTTTTCTTCGAATTCTGGATCAAGCATCCCTTTCATGGCTTCTTCCATCTCTTCGATAACCTTATAGATAATGCTGTGGAGACGAATTTCCACATCGTCAGCTTCTGCTTGTTGACGAGCTTGTGGTGTAGGGCGTACGTTGAAACCAACGATAAAGGCATTTGAAGCTTCGGCAAGGGTCACGTCAGATTCATTGATAGCACCGACCGCTGAGTGGACGATGGTCACTTTGACACCTTCCACATCGATTTTCTGAAGTGATGCAGAAAGGGCTTCAACAGAACCTTGTACGTCAGCCTTAATGATAACGTTAACAGACTTGAGTTCACCAGCTTTAAGGGTATCAAAGAGGTTTTCAAGGCTAACACGTTGGGTAGCTTGACGTTGTTTCATGAGGGCACGTTTGGCACGCTCTTCACCTGCTGCACGCGCAGATTTTTCATCTTCGTAGACAGCAAAGTGGTCACCCGCCATTGGCGCTTCGTTCAAACCTGTGATTGAAACTGGCGTTGATGGACCTGCTACCTTAACACGACGACCAAGGTCATTGGTCATAGCACGGACACGACCGAAGGTATTTCCGACAACGATTGGGTCTTGAACATTCAAGGTACCTTGTTGAACAAGAAGGGTTGCGACCGCACCTTTTCCTTTATCCAAGCGCGCTTCGATAACTGTACCGATCGCACGCACTGTTGGGTCTGCCTTGAGTTCTTGAATTTCAGCTACAAGAAGGACTGTTTCCAACAATTCTTCGATGTTTTGGTTGAATTTAGCTGAGATTTCAACAAATTCAGAATCTCCACCCCAAGCAGTTGACATAACTCCATGCTCTGCCAATTCACCGATAACGCGTTCTGGGTTAGCACCTGGTTTATCAATCTTGTTGATAGCTACGATGATTGGAACATTGGCCGCTTTTGAGTGGTTGATGGCTTCGATAGTCTGAGGCATAACCCCGTCATCTGCCGCTACGACCAAAATCGTAATATCGGTAACAGAAGCACCACGCGCACGCATAGATGTAAAGGCCGCGTGTCCCGGTGTATCAAGGAAAGTAATCTTCTTGCCATTTTCCACGATTTGGTAGGCACCGATATGCTGAGTGATACCACCTGCTTCACCTGTCGCAACACGAGAATTACGAAGGGTATCTAGGAGTGTTGTTTTACCGTGGTCAACGTGTCCCATGATAGTTACAACTGGTGGACGCTCAACCAATTCATTTTCATTGAGATAACCATCTTCGACAAAGAAACGTTCGATGTCAGCATTATCCACTTCAACCTTTTGTTTGGCTTCGATACCGTAATCCACCATGAGGAGTTCGATGGTTTCCCCATCCAAGGATTGGTTTTGTGTGGCCATGACACCCATCATAAAGAGTTTCTTAACGATTTCAGCTGGTTCACGTTTGATACGTTTTGCGATTTCCGCAACGGTCATACCATCTGTATATTCAAATTCTGTTGGCAATTCATGGAATTTACGCTCCGTAACAGGTTTTGGAGTCTGATTACGGTTGTTCTTGTTATTGCCTTTTTTGTTCTTTTTGTTATTCCAGTTACTATTTCTTTGATTTCTCACTTGATTTTGACTACTTCGATTCTTTTGTTGTTTTCTAGGACCATCTTCTTCGTGATCGAAATCATCACGTTCTTTGTCTGGTCGAGCTTGTTTTTTACGACGTGTATCCACTGCAGGTTCTTTTTTCTCAGGGACGACTTCAACCACTGCTTGAACTTGCTGTGCTTGTTGCGCTTGTTCAGCTAACTTAGCCGCTTCTTCAAAGATTTCCTCTGGTTCCTTGCGTTTGTTAGCTTGAGCCAAGGCTTCTTTAGCAGCCTGATACTGCTTGAAGCGTTCCTCGCTTGAACGTGCGTACTCTGCATTTTGCTCTGCTTTTAGGGCTGCTGCACGGGCTTTAAAATCAATGCGTGGAGCCGCTTGATTTGGACGTTTGTCCTCTTGCTGACGACGATCGTTTCCACGATTTTGCTGACCTTGTTTTCCACCATTGCGACCGTCGTTTTTCTGACGGTTGCCGTTTTGTTGTTGGTCACGGTTATTGCCCTTATTTTGCTTGCGTCGTTCTGCCTGCTCTTTAGCACGTGCTTCACGCTCAGCCTTGAAATTACGGCTTTGCGGTTTAGCTGCTACTTTTTCTGCCTTCGGAGCGACTGGCTCAGCTGGTTTTGCCTCTTCCTTGGCTACAGCTGGTTTTACTGGTTCAGACTTTTCGGCTTTCTTTTCTGCACTTGCTTTTGGGGCTGCAGGTTTTGCCTCTTCCTTAGCTACAGCTGGTTTAGCTGGCTCAGATTTTTCGGCTTTCTTTTCTGCACTTGCTTTTGGTGCTGCAGGTTTTGCTTCTACTTTCGGAGCAGCTGCAGGCTTAAAGCTGGCAGCGATTTTTGCAGCGACAGCTTCTTCCACACTTGATGAGTGGCTTTTCACATCCAAGCCCAACTCTTTTGCACGCGCTACAACTTCTTTACTTTCTTTTCCAAGTTCTTTTGCGATTTCGTACAATCTTTTCTTAGACAAATCATGTCCTCCTCTTCTATTCCATAAGAGACCTCATTTTCTTTGTAAATCCAGCATCTGTCACAGTCAAAACCTTTCTTGATTTACCGACTGCTATGCTTAATTCCAGTGTTGAAAACACGGTTACAATTTCTACTTGATAATAATGACTTTTATCTTGAATCTTCTTGGTCAGATTGGGTCCAGCATCATGAGCTAGAAAGACCAACTTGGCCTTGCCGTCTTGAATGGCCTTGACCACCAATTCTTCACCCGATATAATCCGCCCTGCTCTCTGAGCAAGTCCCAAGAGATTGCTTATCTTTTGCTTATTCAAGTCCTAACTCTCTTCTTTTCACTTTGTGATCCACATAAGCGATCAACTCGTCATAAAAGCTTTCTTCCACTTCCATGCTAAAGCTACGGTTAAAGACCTTCTTCTTTTTCGCCTCTAGGGCTTCTGCATTGTCTAGTTTGATATAAGCACCACGGCCATTGGCCTTGCCTGTCGGATCGATAAAGACTTGTCCTTCCTTGTTCTTGACAATGCGGAGCAAATCACGCTTATCAATCACTTCATTGGACACGACAGACTTGCGCAAAGGGATTTTTCTCGTTTTCATCTTTCCCTCCTCTAGCAGCTTTTATTCTTCTACAGTATCGTTTTCTACTTCCAACTCTACTGAAGCAGCGTCTTCCATGGCTTCAAATTCGCTAGCAGATTTGATATCGATACGGTAACCAGTCAAGTGAGCCGCCAAGCGCACGTTTTGTCCACGACGACCAATAGCAAGAGAAAGCTTGTTATCTGGAACAACCACCAAGGCATGTTTGCTGTCGTTTTCATCAAAGATAACTTGGTCAACTTCAGCAGGAGCGATAGCATTGTAGATAAATTCAGCTGGATCTGCTACCCACTCGATAACGTCGATGTTTTCTTCGATTGGTACCATGCGGTCATTCTTAGCATCGTAGCGAGCTGGGTGGAATTTGCTAGTAATCTTCTTGATATTAGCACCACCACGTCCAACGATTGTACCGATAGCATCCACGTTTGGATTGTGGCTACGAACGGCAACCTTGGTACGGTCACCAGCTTCACGAGCCACGCTCATGATTTCAACAGTTCCGTCATAGACCTCAGGAATTTCTTGCTCCATCAAGCGTTTGATCATTTCTGGATGGCTACGGCTAACAAAGACATTGACACCGCGAGGGTTATCTTCAACCTTGTAGACATAAACTTCAATACGATCATGAGAAGCAAAAACTTCTCCAGGGATTTGGTCTTGTTTTGACAATTGGGCTTCGATGCTGCCAAGGTTGACATAGATGAAGCGGTTGTCAAAGCGTTCTACAGTACCAGACATGATTTCTTGTTCATGCTCTTTGTAAGTATTGTAAGTGATGGCACGTGTTTGCTTGCGCATTTTTTCCATGATAGTTTGTTTGGCAGATTGGGCTGCTACACGACCAAACTCAGCAGGCGCTTCTTCAAACTTGATTTTATCACCAAGTTCATAGGCTGAATTGATGGCAAGAGCATCTTTCAAGCTGATTTCCAAACGGCTATCAAATACTTCATCAACAACTTCACGGACAGTGTAAACGGTAAAGTCACCTGTTTTTTCGTTAAAGTCAATGGCTACGCTGTCTGATTGACCATAGCGTCTGCGATAAGCGGAACGAAGCGACTCTACTACTGCGTCGATGATATCTTCTTTTTTGATTCCCTTGTCTTCTTCCAAAATGCGGAAGGCCTCTAGCATTTCTTTACTCATGTTTTCTTCACTTTTGAATCCTCAAAAGCTATCCTTTCTTTTTCTATAATTTAACTGCTAAACGTGCTTTTGATACTAAACTGTATGGAATTTGGACAGTTTTCTTACGTGTCTTGTCCATATATTCCATAGTCAACTCGTCCTCTTCGAAGGCCAACAAGGTTCCTTCAAAGACCTTTTGCTTATCGATGGCTTGGTAGAGTCCGACATGGATGTATTTCCCAACCGCTCCAGCGACGGCATCTTTGGTTTTCAAAGGACGTTCCAAGCCTGGACTGGTAATTTCTAGGAAATATTGTTCTGGGAAGGGATCTGGCTTGATGGTGTCTAGGACAGGACTGATCATTTCTGTCAAGTCTGCCGTGTCGTTCAAGGTAATTCCTTCAGGTTTATCTACAAAAATACTGAGAATCATGTCACTGCCAATCTTTCCATACTCGATATCCACGAGTTCGAAAGGTGCTTCTATGACAGGTTCTACAACTTCTCTGACTAATTCTACGATTGTTGCGATTGCGTCCACCTCCTCATAAGCAAGAGGCGAAGATATTTCCCCGCCTCACTTTTCATATTCTTACTATCAGTATAGCACGTTTGCCAACTTATGTAAAGCAAAAGCACTTATACAGCCTGATTTTAGGCTATTTCTTAAAATTCTGCCTCAACTCGGTAGATAACTTGCCCCTTGTTGGAGAATTTTTGCTCGTATTCTGTCATGACATTGCCTTCAAAATCACTGGCATGTAAATCTAACCAGACACCATTGAGTTTCATGCCATACTGAGAAAAGCTCACTAGGCTGTACTCAAACAAGCCACGGTTATCCGTCTTGAAATGAATTTCTCCATTTTCAGGCAAGATACGTTTGAAGGTATCCAAGAAGGTCTTGTAGGTCAAACGACGCTTTTCATGGCGTTTTTTCGGCCAAGGATCTGAAAAGTTCAGATACAAGCGATCAATCTCACCGTCTTCAAAGTAGTCAGTCAAGTCAGAACCATCTACCCACAAGAGCTTGATGTTAGGCACTCCAACTTCAAGAACCTTGTCCAAAGCGTAGCTCAAAACAGACTTTTGAATATCAATCCCGATATAGTTGATGTCAAGGTTCTGCTTGGCCATCCCTGAAACAAAGGCACCCTTTCCACTTCCAACTTCCACATGAATGGGATTATCATTGCCAAACAAGTCCCGCCATTTTCCCTTGGCTTCTAAAGGATTGAGGACCACATACTGGGGATTTGCCTCTAGTAATTCTGTCGCCCCTTTACGATTTCTAACTCTCATCTTCTCTTTCCATACTTGTCTCGGAAGTGACGCAAGCCATGAATCTCCCGATTGACATTTTCTAAATCTTGGTTCATATAATACTTGGAAATCTGGCTCAAATAAGACAATTGACCATACCAATACAATTTACTTAATACCGTTTGATTGTACTTGTAACCGTAGTAGGTCAACCATTCCTTCCACTGATGTTCTGGAATATAATGGCAGAGCATATGGGCCACATCAAACATGCGGTCGGTCAAACGAACCGAATCCCAATCCACCAAATAAATCAAGCCACTGTCTGTCTCAATCCAATTACTATGTCGTACATCTCCATGGACAATGGTCGCATGGTCCTCTCTAAATCCTGGAATAGTCTGACGTAAATCAGCCATCACTTCACTGATAAAATGATTTTTACGCAAAGCATCTGGAGCCGTTTCTTGCCAAGACTGCAGTAAATCTACAGGCGTTTCCATGGCATATCCCAAACGACTCAACTGTGTCATCAACGGACGTGAGCGATGAAGGCGGGTTAAAATATTGACGATTTGCTTACGATTCATATCATAGGGGGTCAATATCTTGCCTGTCAACCATTCTTGAGCACACATATCACGCCCATCTGCCAAACGGCGACTCCATAATAATTGTGGAGCAATTTGTTCTCTAGCTAGACCAGGTAGGATTGGAGAGGTGTTCATTTTTACAAAGATGCGCTTCCCATCAGGATAGCTACCCATATAAGCTTTGCCACTTTTCCCAGGTATGGGAGTCAGTGTTAGCTCATTATCACCCAAATCCATTTCTTTCCTCCGTATAAAGTTTCCTTACTATTCTACTAGTTTTTGGCCTATTCGTCAACCGCTCCACGCCCGATTCTCAAAGAAAAGCATCTGGATTGGCTTGGGTATCATTATAGAAAGAAAAAGGCAAGCACCGTCTTCTGCTTACCTTTTCATAATTTTTATAAATAATATAAGAGTGGCCAACTGTTGTAAAACATGTGGACTAGAGTAGAAACCCATAAGTTTTGGCTCTTTTTATAAGCAAAGCCCAGCAACAAGCCCCCAAGTAGATAAAAAATAAACGAAGGGACATTAGAAGGTCCATGCATAAAAGAAAAGAGAGAGGAAGTTAGCACAAGCCCTAACCAAGAGTTGTCAAAAACCGCACCTTGAAGAAGTCCTCTGAAAATGAGTTCCTCCTGGATGGGGCCAAAAACTGAGGTAGTCAAAATCAAAGACAGAGAAATTCCTCTGCTGACTTCCGCCAAGTGTTGAACTCCTGCGCCAGAAGAAACAGCAAAGAAATGAATATAAACCAGCGTCTCAAGCACACTTAGAAGAAAGATTGCAATGAAAAGTAAAAGTTGTTTCCTGCTTAACATCCCAAAAGAAATCATTTCAAACTTTCTAGCATAAGCAACACTCAGCGAGGTTACTAGAAGACTTACAATAATCAATTCAGATTCATTTTGAAAAAAATCCCCATGGTTAATCGTATAAGGAACTGTAATGACGATTAGTAGTACTAAAAATCCAAAACACAAGGCATGAAATTTATCAAAAAACTCCATCAAATTATCCTCCTCACCAAACAGACTTCCTACGCGTCATCCTTTAGCTCTAACCTTTCCAAAACAAACCATTTGAGTAACCAAAATCCGACCACATAGCCAGCCCCTAAGAAGATAGCCATTAAAGCTAGCATGGGATTCAGGAAATAAAAGACCACCACAGATACAAAGGTTAGCACAAAAACATTAAAGGCAATGGTGTCAGAAGCCAAGTCTAGAATATAGGGCGTCAACCAGTCTAAGGTTTTTGAATCTAGGAAAAATAAGTGTTTACACATGATGACCTCCTCTATGGCTGAAAAGCAAGCCTTTTGTTTTTTACCCCAAGACCCTATGTAAAAAAGTCAGCAAAAATGGTAATGTTGCGAAAATATTATTGATCACATGCACCGCATAGGATGGATAAATACTCTTGGTATAGCGGGTCAAACCGGCAAAGATGATTCCAACTGTTGCAAAGATGAAAATATCTAACAGACTAGGCAGGCTTGAAAAATGAGGAAGAGCAAATAAAATTGACGGAAGAAGCAAATCAAGGCCAAATCTCGAATACTTAAAAAAGGCGTGTTGCAGTAATCCTCTATAGATCAGCTCTTCCATAAGTGGAGTCAGAAAGAACAAAGTTATATAGATACCTAGCTCGGCAAAGTTGGTCCCACTATAACCGATCAATACAGCCCAACCTTCAGCAGTTGACTGAACATGTTTAGCTGTCTGAACGTTAAAAGAGATCTGGAGCACTAGCACTAATACTGTCAAAATCGAATACCAAAGCCATTTTTTTCTCGGAATGCGAAAAAGATAGCCGTGCCCTGTCTTAAACAGAATCCAAATCATGACTCCACTAAATAGCAAACTCAAGAAATTTTGAATCCAGACGAAATTGCCAATCTGGGAAGAAAATTGCCAATAATTTTGAACAATAAGCGTCAGCCGAGAAAGACCAAATACGAAAAATAGGTAAGACAAGACTACACTTATTTTGAATAGAAGTTGATACTTTTTCATAGAAATCCTCCCCACTATGACCTCCCCTTGTCAGGCTCTACTGCTGTAAGATTAAGAAGACAGCTTGTTCTTTTTAAGGCTAACCTGACTACTAGATAATAGATACATTAAGGCATTAAAGACAATGAAAATATGTCCATAGAATAAAATCAATCTCGCATCCAAACCAAGATACAGTTTGACCATCAAAAAGATGAGCCAAAGAATTTGAAACCATAGCGTTTTTCCAAAAATAAATTTAAAGCGGTTTTGAATGTCTGCTTCCTTAATCTTTACCGCCAACCCTTTATTGGCAAGAAGGAAAATTCCTGCTTCAAATAATCCACTGTAGAGAACAATCCAACCTATCGATACATTAGAGATTTGTAAAAATGTCCCTAAAAGAATATCCAACATACTACTCAAGAAAATAACAAGAAATAATCTGTATTTCATATTAAATACCTCCATTCATTTATTTCACTAACAATTTAATAGAGCCTTCTACTCAAATATCCTGTCAGAAAAGAATAGAAAGCTACTTTTAATACTTCAAGCCCCAAATGAGCAGAAGCGTGATAAACAAGTAGAGAATACACCTATATAAGCGATTAGTTGTTGATAGAATTCTGTTTCTGAAATACCTCTATACAAACAAATAATAGACATAAAACCTGTCAAGCCGATGAACATGAGTTGATTGGTTCTAGGACTAACCAAATCATCATTTACGTATATTTAAGAGCATCTCTTTTATGTTAGTGTATATTAACACTAAAAAACAAGTTAGGCCAATAATATTTAAAATGAACAATAACGGGGTTAAGTCTCTAAAAAAATTATCCACTGACTCTACAAGAAATACTATACATATTATAGTCGAAACTATCTTTTTCTTATCCATAATTATTTACTCCTTTCCTAACAAATCCAACTTATCAATCAAGAGCGATTTTTAACAGAATGTAGCAGCACCCTTTGCAACTTTGACAATTTCAGTATAGCACTATTTGTTAAAGTTTTTCATCCAAATCTTGAATTGTCATCGAGACATCTTGAATTGTAAAAACTTCATTAGCCCCTACTTTTTATAATACTTCAAACCCCAAATGAGTAGAAGCATGATAAGCAAGCAGAGAATAGCGCCAATATAAGCGATTATTTGTTGGTAGGATTCTCCTGCTGTGATACCTCTATACAAACAAATAATAGACATAAAACCTGTCAAACCAATGAACATAAGTTGATTGGTTCTAGGACTAACCAAATCATCATCTTCAAACTCTCTTATCCTCATTTCCCTAGTGAGGTAAACAGTGACCAAAATAGAAGCCAAGTTAATAACCACTAAAAGAAATTGGAAAACCAAGGAAAAATTTAAAAACTGACGAGATAGAAATAGATAAGTAGAGACAAGCAAGGGCAACTGACCTAAGAACAATCTCGCAAGGAAGATGTTCCGTTTTTTAGCAAGAAAAGTTTTCATTTCTTTGCTCCTTTCTTTTTAGTTAAAGCAAGATAAATCATAACCGCAATCATATAGGCTATGGTATAAAATAGCTGATACCAAGCACTCTCCCTAAGCGGATATAGAAAGATGGACATGATTAGATACAAGATGAAAATGACAAGTATTTTTTTCTTCATAAGATTTCCTCCTAAATGTTTGTTGAGCTAGAACCTTTACACTATTAGTATAGCACTTATTTTGACCTTGGATCACTCAAATCACGAATGGTCATCAAAACATCTTGAATTGTAAAAAATTTAAAAAGCAAGCATGAAAAACATACTTGCCCTTTACACCATATTGATACCAACTTAATTTGTAGACTTTTCATCCTGCTATCACATATCATTTTGACAGGCGAAACAAAATTAAAGAAACTCCCCTGTAAATTAAGCTAGCAAATACAGGGGAAAAATTTATTTTTTAGGGGGTACTATCTGTATCCTTCTTTGGAGATTTTAAAAATTTTTCCCTAATTAAATAAGTAATAAAAGAAACAAACATACCAACAACAAAAGCAATAAGAAAACTTTTGAAATCCATAATTACCTCCAAGTACACAAGCTCAAGTCTTTAAGCAACCATAATAACCAATTGTAACATTGTTTTTGCATTCACGAGGAATACCTCTTTTTACTTTCGTCCTATTACAACCTTAATAAGGTTAGTATACTACTATTTTTTAAAATTTTCCATCCAAATCATAAATGGTCATCAAAACATCTTGAATTGTTAAAAAATTTAAAAAGCAAGCATGGAAAACATACTTGCCCTGGGGAAACTTGACAATGTGAAAATACAAAATAGAAAACTACTTACCCTCACTTCCGTATGTTCTCATATATTCTCATAATCGCAACAAGGATAGCAGCTGTCCCACTTGCCAAAAATAGGAGGGTAATGATAATGTTGAGAATTTCAGGCGTACTCCCTATTCTGTTGATAAGGCGGAGTAGAGATATAACTGTCAACTGAATCAGAAGTATTGACTCTACTCTTATCAATGAAGTCAGTTGGTTTTCAACTGCATATAAAAAGGCTGGTAGCAAAATACAGGCTATAGCAATCACAAACAGATTGCTCCCTGTTTCTTCTCCCTTGTTCACCACGGAAATCATGAGAAGATTCGATGCTATGATCAACGTAGAACAGATGATAAAAAAGGATTTCTTATTCATATAGGATACCTCATAAACTATAGTATTTTAATCGATGACTGCAGACAGTACTTCTTTCCACAAATCTTCTAATCATCAACCGACATCGAGTGAATCGTTAAAACCTGACGAAAGACTTGATTTTGACAGGTGGTATTTAAACTAGTATTAGGATAAGTTTCCACAAGCTTCATAACGGTATAGAGACCAACTCCTCTCTCCTCTCCTTTAGAGCTTGCTCCAAAGGAGAAGATTTCAGAAATATCTATTCTCTCTTCTTTGATGGAATTTTCGATGATGAAGGTCTCCTGTGCTCCATTTTTTAAAAAGGCGATTGAAACGTGAGGTTGACCAACCTCTACACTGGCTTCAATAGCATTGTCACAAAGGATAGACACAATGGTTAGAAAATCAAGTAGTCTCATCCCCTCGACCTGAATCTCCTCAGGAACTTCGACATTAAAGACAATATCCTTTTCTCTAGCTTTTATAAATTTTCCTGCTAGAAGACTTTTGAGGCCTTTATCACGAATATTCACCAATCGGCCCAGATCATATTTATTGTCCTGCAATTTCTGACTAGAATCCTTTAAGACCGAGTCGTAGACCTCTTTTATCTGCTCCATATCCTCCTCTTCAATACCCAGACGTAAACTGGTCAAGAGGTTGGTGTAGTCATGACGAAAACTCCGTACTTCCTTGTAAAGTTCCTCTATATGCCGACTATAGCGTTCCATATCTCTGTAGCGCAAGGCCTGCTCTTGGTTCAGTTTTTCCTGAAGTTTTTCCTTCAAATATGTATCTAGCTTCTTGACAATTCCCATAAAAAAGAGGAGGTAAAACACTAGGATGAGATGGCGAACAGTCGTTGATTGAATACCTTGTTCATATTCAAGGTAAGATAGACTTTGCATCACTAGATAATAAGCCCCCATTGCCCAGTTAATCTTAGTAAGAGACTTTTGAAAACCTGTATCTAGAAACTCCCTTCTCAATCTAGTGAAATCATAGTCTAACCATTTCAAAAAGACTAAAACTATGAAGCAAACGAATATCATAATCAATACAAAGATAGGATTGCCATCCCCATCTACAATTCCTTGCCCCAAAAATGGAAGCACAAAATAGGAAACACCTCTGTAAAAGAGCTCTACTAATATCATTGGGAAGAGACCATAAAAAATAAGGATTTTTTTAGGAAGCCCTCTTAACAATAAGAAAGATAGACCTATACCGAACAAAGGTTCTATAAAATAGGACAAATATTCACTTACATCCAAAAATTGAAAAGTCGCAAAAATGGCTCCTAGAAGAAATTTCAGAAGAAAAGCTTTGAAAATCCTCTCAAAAGTGAGACCAATTCCATCTACCTTAAAGAAAATGACAATTTCTAGTCCATTAATAACAAGCGCATACAACAATATCCAAGCAACAGCCATAATTTCTCCTTAATCAGTGTAAGTTATTGATAGCTTCAGACACTTTCCTGACCTTATAACGCGCGATTAGACAGCTTCCACCATTGGGAAAGAAAAGCAGTTTTTCTTTCTTATCTAAATGCACCACATTTGCTGGATTGATAAGAAAAGAGCGATGGCACTGCAGGAGACGAGGCTCCTGCTTGAGAATCTCCTCTAAACTCGCTGTAAATTCCAGTCTGTCCGTCTCGGTATAGAGAATAACATGATGAGATTTTGGGGACGTTTCGAGATAGTAAACCTCTTTAAAAGGATACTGGAATTGAGCAAATTTTGATTTAAAATAAAAGCAATCTTCCGCCAGACTTTTACTGTCTTGACCATTGGCATAGAGGAGGGCTGTCTCGATACGAGATTCAAACTTCTCTGCCGAAAGGGCCTTATCAATATAGTCCAAAGCAGACACTTGGTAGCGAAAGGACAGGGGCATAAACTCCGAGTGAGTCGTCACAAAGACGATCAGGGCATATGGATCCCGATCTCGAATCTTTCTAGCCACTTCTAGCCCCTTCATCTCCTCGTTTCGAATCTCAATATCCAAAAAGAATAGCTGATGTGCGCCCTTCTCATGCACCTCTGCCAGTAGCTGGTCTGGCTTACCAAAGACCTCAAAAGAGCTGGGAATGATATGATGTTCTTTCAAAAGTTTCTCAATCGTCGTTTCAATCCTAGTCTGTTGGGAAAAATCATCTTCCAAAACAAATATTCTCATCTTCCTACTCTCCTTCTTTCAACCATTTTTGACGAATTTCTCTATAGCGACGTCTGGCATACTTGACAGCGTATTGACCTTCTTCTCCGAGAAAAAGGATTCTTTCTTGAAAATCAATCGATTTCACTTTATCAAGATTGACCAAACAATTTCGATGACATCTCATCAAGGTTTTCCCATATTGGTTCTCAAGATCACTTAAATTTTGAACCATATTAAAACTAGCTTCTTCTGTAACAATCTGTACAGTATGGGCTTTAGTTGGATGTGTTTGGATATAGTAGACATCGTCGATGTTTACTTTATAAACTGTTTTCTGTGTCTGAATAATCATATGTTTCATTGGATTCTCCTCCTAAGAAAAGAATAACAGAAAAGTTCTCACACAAGCGCACCCAATCCTAAACAGTCTTTGAAAACTCCTAAAAGGACTATTTTTCTACAACATCATGATGAGCTTACAACTATTTTATCATAAAATCTTAACAGTACCATTCAGGAAATTTCAAGGACAATTAAAGATTTGATGGTGAAAAAGGAGATAAAAGTGATAGACTATGATTATAGAAAGACTATGTTTGCAACAACTTTAAAAATCATCAAAAAAGGAGGGGTGCATATGATTTATTCACATCCACCATGATTAACACCCTATAAATATACTCTATTGCAATTGACGTAAATATAACAAGGAGAAAATTATGGCCAAGTCAAATAAAACAAAACAATTAACATCAATCGAACTTTCTCATATAAATGGCGGTAGTATTCCATATGGATGGTATTCTCCGTTTCATATGATTAGCGATAATGTACTATGTAGAAATGGATATTCATATAATAAAGCTAATCTTGATAATGGTAAATGTATCATTGATTGGGGCAACATAGTTGGCAATGTTGCTAATAATATAGGTGCCTCACTAGGAGATTTACACAATCCCTTACCTTAAAACATAAATTATATAGGAGGTCACGTAAATGACAGACCCAATTAAAACTGCTCAGGCACTGATAACTGACTTAAACAAAGCCTACCAAGCATGCAGACAGGCAACCGCTGACGACGTCCGCTTTCAGGAGCAATTAAACTCTATTCTTGGCTTTCTAGCAAAGGCTGAGACAGTGGATAATCGAGTCTTGATTGAACTGGAAAAATTTTACCAGACTTCCAGTCTTCTCATGGGACTCAGCGCTCTCGATCCAGATGCTCCTACTCGTGCCGCTTGGCGGGCCTATGACCGCTTCCACTTTGACCAAGTCAAGACCAAGTTGAGCCTCTACGGGCCAACCATTATCTTGTAGAAAATAAAAGAAGTTGAGGCAAACTGAACTCAACTTCTTTTTTAGTGTCATATAGGCAATGTTAGTCCTGCATCTGACGTTTTACCTGATAAGGCAAATACAAGACTTGTAAAACCAAACCTGCACCCAGCAAGGCTAGAAGGGCTAGTTTTTCTTGGAAGGTAATCAACCCGACAACTAATTCCACAAGTAAAACAAAACTGGTCAATCCTCGGACTACCGCCTGCAAGCCTTTTTCCTTTTGCCCCTTGTCCAGTGGAAAGAGTTGAGTCAAATACTGGTAGTCAAAGGCATGATAGAGGGCCAGCAACTGGAAGAGCAAGAGGTAGTTAAAGAGAACTACCACTGCTGTCGCAATCCAAGCTTGCTCGATAAAGACCTGCGCCAGCAAGGAAAGTAGGAGCAGACGGAGACTGAGCGCAAAGAGATCTCCATTTCGCAAATAAGAACGAAGATAGAGATTTTGCCAAATCTTCCCAGGCACCTTCTGAACAACCTTTAGGATAAAGTCCAGATAGGCACGACGCTTGACGCTGTTTGAAATTCCCTTTACCTGCGTAAAGAGGGCAAAGAAACGAAGCAAGACTTGTTTGCGCTTGCTTTCTTGGGAAATGACATAGTGCCAGTTCAGTCCAGTTTCAGTGAAAAATTTGCTGGCCTTTTGACGAAAGAGGAAATATTTACCTAACCCAAACAAAAGCACATAGATTAGGAAGACAGGCAAGCCATAACCCATGGCTAAAAATAAGGGCGCAAATAAAAGCAAGAAAAGGGTCTGTACAAAGAGCCAAAAGACTAGGGAAATGCCAGTTTGACGCTTGAGATGGAGCTTGATTTCCTCTTCTCCAACTAAGAGAAAGAGCTTGTCTGGAGCCTCCATATAGGTGGCAATTCCACCCCAAAGCAACAGTAAAACAGAGGTAATTCCTACAAACAAAAGGATGGGCCAATGATTTTCAGGAAAATCTTGCAAGAGTTGACTGTACTGGTAGGCTAGAAAGCCCAGCAGGACAAGCAGGAACAAGACAAAGTGGTCATTGAGAACATAACGTAGATAACCAAGACACTCCTTACGAAAAGCCTGCTTTCTCTTTAAAAACAAGTCTTTCATAGGTCCTCCTCTTTGGTCAGAGCCAAGTAAATATCATTCAAACTAGCCTCAGGCATGTTAAAGGCTTCGCGCAGTTGCAGGAGATTTCCCTTAGCACGCACTTCCCCTTTGTGAAGAATGACAAAAGCATCACACATCTTTTCCGCTGAATCCAGCACGTGGGTACTCATGAGAATAGACTTGCCTTTTTGCTTTTCCACTTCCAAAAGCTGAATCAAGTCCGCAATAGCCAACGGGTCAAGACCAAGGAAAGGCTCATCCACGATGAAAAGACTTGGATCCACCACAAAAGCACAGATAATCATGACCTTCTGCTTCATCCCTTTTGAAAAATGAACAGGGAACCAGTCTAATTTCTGGTCCAGACGGAACATTTTTAACAAAGGTTCTACTCGATCAAAAGCAAGATCTTGCTCAATACCATAAGCCATGGCAACCGTTTCGATATGCTCTCTGAGGGTCAATTCCTCATACAAGCTAGGTGTCTCAGGAATGTAGCCAATTTGCTTGCGGTAACTTGTCGCATCTTCTTGCAGGGTCAGGCCATTGATATTGATGGAGCCACTATAAGGTGTCAACAGACCGATAATTTCATTGATGGTCGTCGATTTTCCAGCACCATTGAGACCAATCAAACCGACCAACTGCCCACTTTCAACAGTAAAAGACACATCTTTCAAAACAGGGACATGAACATAGCCACCTGTCAGGTTTTTAATTTCTAACATATTTTCTCCAAATCTGGTATAATGTAGCTATATTATATCAAAATTCAGTACAGTAGAGGTAGATTTTATGTCAGATTGCATTTTTTGTAAAATCATCGCAGGGGAAATTCCTGCTTCAAAAGTATATGAAGATGAGCAGGTTCTTGCCTTTCTTGATATCTCTCAAGTGACACCAGGACACACCTTGGTCGTGCCAAAAGAACACTATCGTAATCTTTTAGAAATGGATGCTACTAGCGCCAGCCAACTCTTTGCCCAAGTACCAAAAGTAGCTCAAAAAGTCATGAAAGCTACCAAGGCTACTGGTATGAATATCATTGCTAACTGTGAAGAAGTCGCAGGTCAAACCGTCTTTCATACCCATGTTCACCTCGTACCTCGCTACAGTGCGGACGATGACCTTAAGATTGATTTTATCGCCCACGAACCAGACTTTGACAAACTCGCTCAAGTCGCTGAAACCATCAAAAATGCCTAAGGAGTTGCCATGAAATTATCCAATCTATTGCTATTTGCAGGAGCTGCAGCTGGAAGTTATCTGCTCACAAAAAATCGCCAAACCATCACAGATGAAGTCTTGAATACCACTGACCGCGTTCAAGCTATCAAGGACGATGTGGATATTATCCAAAACAGCCTACAAATCATTGACCAGCAAAAAGAACTCATCAAGGAATATCAAGAAGACCTGACTTACAAGTTTAAGGTCTTGGAAAAGGATATCCAGACTAGACTAGCTGTGATTAAAGAAACACAGGAAATCGAAGATAAGTAAAAAGAGCCAGTCGGCTCTTTTTTAAAACGTAAACAAGTTATATCCCATCAACTATACATCATAATTTAGGCAACTCATACTCAATAAAAATCAAAGAGCAAACTAGAAAGCTAGGCGCAGGCTGCTCAAAACACCGTTTTGAGGTTGTGAATAGAACTGACAAAGTCAGCTCAAAACACAGTTTTGAGGTTGTAGACAAGCCGACGCTGACGTGGTTTGAGGAGATTTTTAAAGAGTATCATTCACCATTTCACAACTAAATCGAAGATTTTCCGCCGTACTGAAAACGAGTCTGGGATAAAAGTCTAATCTTCAATATAAAAAGCGAACAAAACGAGTTATCTGACACTCAGAATTCTGTCTTGTTCGCTTTTTTATCTAATCTATCGATTTTTAAAATTTATAATAAAGAATTCCTGAAATCAAAATCTTTTTGTCTCAGACTCGTCCGGAAACTTTGAGACCTAGGCTCAAAGTTTAGGTATGAAACTTCGAAGAAGATCGCTACCGTCCGTCATTACTTAAGGAAAGTCTTAAAAAATCTATAAACAAAAAGAGCCACTCGGCTCTTTTTGTTTATACTCAATGAAANNTACTTGAGTACGGCAAGGCAACGCTGACGTGGTTTGAATTTGATTTTCGAAGAGTATTATTCTCCTTCAAAGGCATCTTTAATATGGTCAAAGAAGCCCTTTTTCTTTGGATTGACTTTTAAATCACCAGCAGCTGCAAATTCTTTCAAGGCTGCTTTTTGACGATCGTTCAAGCCTGTTGGTGTTACGACATTAACGGTAACATATTGGTCACCAACTGCACCACCACGAAGACTCGGAGCTCCTTTGCCACGTAGGCGGAATTTCTTACCAGTCTGAGTTCCCTCTGGGACAACCAATTCAACATCACCGTGAACAGTTGGAATATCTACTGTGTCACCAAGAGCTGCTTGGACAAAGTTGAGGTTGAGATTGTAGAAGATAGTAGTTCCTTCACGTTCAAACTTATCGCTGGCTTCCACAGAAACAACCACGTACAAGTCACCATAAGGTCCACCGTTAAATCCAGCTTCACCTTGACCAGCTAGGCGAATTTGTTGACCAGTTTCCACACCAGCAGGAATTTTGACATGTACGCTATGATCTTGTTTTTCATGCCCTGTTCCGTGACATGTTGTACATGGATCTTTGATTTCTTTTCCGCGACCATGACAGACATCACAGGTTACTTGACGACGCATCATACCAAGCGGAGTCTGCGTATCGACGTTAATGACACCAGCACCATGACAGCGTCCACAAGTGACTGGACTGGTTCCTGGCTTAGCACCTGAGCCATTACATGTACGACAGCTTGCTTCACGGTTGTATTTAACTTCTTTTTCAGCTCCAAAAATAGCTTCTTCAAAGGTCAAGTTCACACGATACTGGAGGTCATCCCCTTGGCGAGGAGCATTTGGATTGCGTGAAGCACCGCCTCCGCCGAAGAAACTTGAGAAAATGTCCTCAAAACCACCGAAGCCACCTGCCCCATTGAAACCGCCAGCTCCACCACCGAAGCCTCCAAATCCACCATTGGCGCCTGCAGCACCATATTGGTCATAGGCAGCCCGTTTTTGGTCGTCACTCAAAGTCTCATAGGCTTCTTGAACTTCCTTGTACTTTTCCTCAGCACCAGGCTCCTTATTGATATCTGGGTGATATTTTTTCGAAAGCTTACGATAAGCCTTTTTGATCTCGTCTGCCGAAGCGTTTTTTGACACCCCCAGACGATCATAAAATTCAGTATTGTTCATACAAGATACCAAGACCGTAAAATTCGACTGAAAAATAGGAAATCTGACGCTGGAGCGATGCTCCTAGACAGATTTATCTTTTTTCCGAGAATTTAGGTCGGGTTCAATTCCTTTCTGTTATATTAAGTAAGAAATTTGGGAACCCGTGTTCAATTCCCTGAACACATTTGTTCCTTTCTTTCATATTGATGAGACAAAACCCAAACAAATGATATTCCGTCCCTTTTTATCGAAAAACAGAGGCTGGGTTGCAACCTCTGCAAATAAGTAAATTAACTTTATTTTGATTTTAAATATCCTATAAGTACAGAAATATTTATATATTTTTGTCTCTTCTTAGTATTTGCTATAAAATTCCAATAGATTAGAAGGAATACACCGACAACCCAAATCATGCCCATTATAAACGATATTATAAATTCTGGTTTTTGTATGGTTGCTGATACTAGTGCTGATACTAGCGCTGACAACAATACTGAAGTAACAAAATTCCTTACCGCCTCATCATTTTTAACACAACTTTCATGCTCAGCTAAAATAATTGCTTTATACCTAGCCAAATATACTGCTGGAATATTATCTATAAAATCTTTTGCAGACTCATAACTATCAGCTTTATTACAGAAATCATTATAAACTTTTCGTGTATTTTTTAGATATTCTTCAGCCAATACACTCATCTTACTTTTCAGTAAACTCTCCGTCTACGACGTCATCGCCTGCGTTTCCTGTTGCTTGTGTGCCTTCTGCTCCTGCTTGAGCTTGTTGCGCTGCTGCTGCTTGTTCGTAGAGTTTAACAGCAAGTCCTTGAGCTTTTTCGTTCAATGCTTCAAGTTTTGCTTTCATATCGTCCAAGTTGTTGTCTTCTTGAGCTTTTTTAAGGTCATCAAGGGCAGATTGGGCAGCGTCACGTTCTGCGTCGAATCCTTTGCCTTCAGTTTCCTTGATTGTCTTTTCAGTCGCAAAGATCGCTTGGTCTACTTCGTTACGAAGGTCAACTTCTTCTTTACGTTTCTTATCTGCTTCAGCGTTAGCTTCTGCATCTTTCATCATGCGGTCAATTTCTTCGTCAGTCAAACCTGAGTTAGATTGGATCACAATAGTTTGTTCTTTTTGAGTTCCAAGGTCTTTAGCTTTAACAGACACGATACCGTTCTTGTCGATGTCAAATGTTACTTCGATTTGAGGAATTCCACGAGGTGCAGCTGGGATATCGGTCAATTGGAAACGTCCAAGAGTCTTGTTATCTGCTGCCATTGGGCGTTCACCTTGAAGAACGTGGATATCAACGGCTGGTTGGTTGTCTGCTGCAGTTGAGAAGACTTGTGATTTAGATGTTGGAATTGTTGTGTTGCGGTCAATGAGTTTTGTGAAGACTCCACCCATTGTTTCAATACCAAGTGACAATGGTGTTACGTCAAGAAGGACAACGTCTTTAACGTCACCAGTGATGACACCACCTTGGATAGCAGCACCCATAGCCACAACTTCATCAGGGTTTACTGATTTGTTTGGTTCTTTACCAGTTTCAGCCTTAACAGCTTCAACAACGGCTGGGATACGAGTTGAACCACCAACAAGGATAACTTCGTCGATTTCTGACAAGCTCAAACCTGCATCTGAAAGGGCTTGACGAACTGGAACCTTTGTGCGTTCTACAAGGTCACGAGTCAAATCGTCAAATTTCGCACGAGTCAAAGTCATTTCCAAGTGAAGAGGTCCAGCCTCGCCTGCAGTGATGAATGGTAAGCTGATTTGAGTTGAAGTTACACCAGAAAGGTCTTTCTTCGCTTTTTCAGCTGCATCTTTCAAACGTTGCATTGCCATCTTGTCAGTAGACAAGTCAATACCGTTTTCTTTTTTGAATTCTGCTACCAAGTGGTCGATGATTTTTTGGTCAAAGTCATCACCACCAAGTTTGTTGTCCCCTGCAGTTGACAATACGTCGAAGACACCGTCACCCAATTCAAGGATAGAAACGTCGAATGTACCACCACCAAGGTCAAATACCAAGATTTTTTCTTCTTTATCAGTCTTGTCCAAACCGTAAGCAAGGGCTGCTGCAGTTGGTTCGTTGACAATACGTTCTACTTCAAGACCAGCAATTTTACCAGCGTCTTTTGTTGCTTGACGTTGAGCGTCGTTGAAGTAAGCAGGAACTGTGATAACTGCTTTGGTTACTTTTTCACCAAGATAGTCTTCAGCGTATCCTTTCAAGTATTGAAGAATCATAGCTGAGATTTCTTGTGGAGTGTATTCTTTTCCATTAGCAGAAACTTTTTCAGAAGTTCCCATTTTAGATTTGATAGAGATAACTGTATCTGGGTTTGTAACTGCTTGACGTTTCGCAGCGTCACCAACAATGATTTCTCCGTTTTTGAATGAGACTACAGATGGAGTTGTGCGGTTTCCTTCTGGGTTTGCGATGATTTTACTTTCAGTTCCTTCAAGAACTGCTACTGCTGAGTTTGTTGTACCTAAGTCAATACCGATAATTTTAGACATGTGTTTTTCTCCTTGTTAGTTAATTTTCTTTTTTTATATTTCCCTTAAGTGGTGGGGACGTGAGCAACTCCCTTCGGGATTTCATCACTTATTTTTGAGCCTATTGTCTCAAAAATCCCCTGTTTCAGTAGCAAAAGCTACTGAAACTTTTACCACGGCGGGAAATATCTTCCTTGCAAGCCTCCGGCTTGCCTCTTATCTTTCTTCATAGTTTATTGTCGTTTCGGACAAGTTTTCTATTATGTAAATTGCGACACGAGAAGTCGAAATCGATTTTATTTCGACGACGAGTTAATAAGGAGGCTAGGCAAACGCCATAGCGATTGCCGTTTTCTGACGAGTTGCTTTAGCTACCGTCAGAATTGCCTAGTTGTAAACAACTACCATGGCTGGGCGTAGGATGCGATCATAGAGTTTGTAGCCTTTTTGGAAAACTTGGGCGATGGTATCTGCCGGGTGTTCATCGTCTGCTGGGAGAGTTTGGATGGCCATATGGTAGTTATGGTCAAATTTACCGTCAGCTGCGATTTCTTTGATTCCTTCTTCTTTCAAAGCGTGAATCAAGCTTTCTTGCACCATCTCCAATCCTTTTTTGACATCGTCTGTCAATCCTTCAACCGCGAGTGCACGCTCAAGGTTATCCAAAGAAGGGAGAATCGCTTTTGCTAAGTCCTGGCTACGATAACGTTGCATGTTTTGACGCTCTTCATTAGCACGGCGTTGGATATTTTGCATTTCCGCATGAGCGCGAAGGTATTTGTTTTCGAACTCATCTGCACGTTCATTCGCCAAGTCCAACTCAGACTTCTCAGGAGTTGTTTCTTCAGCTGTTTCCACAACTTCCTCTTCTTGAACTTCTTCTACTTCTTCATTTTTTATATCTTGGGCCATTTTCGCCTCCTTTAATGATTTCAATCTTAATGTACTTCGTAATGATTACTGCTGAGGTAGCGGTAAAAATCTGTCAACTTCATGGTCAAAACACGGTTGACCACATTGACTTGGTTGATTAGCTGTTGGTAATCCAGATTGACTGGACCGATAATGGCTAGAATTCCAACTCCCCGATAAGGAATGAGGAACTTGCTACTAATCACAGCTAGGTCAGCTAGACAGGACTCCTGACTGTCTGCAACACGGACGTTTTGCATCTGATCTTCACGCAACCCCTCACGAATCTCCAGAGCCACCTTTTGCGGTTGATCAAAGAACTGATAGACTGCTAGATTGGCAAAATTCAAGAGATTAACCTTGCCCGCCACCACAATGTTTTCGTTGAACATTTCCTTAAAGATATGTTCAAAGAGATCGATCACATTGTCCGTTGTTGTAAAGTAACGCTGGATAATCTGCGGAATCTCCGTCCGAATCTTGTAGTGAATATCTAAAACGGTGTGACCGAGGAAACGTTCCTGAATGATGCTCTTCAGTTTCAGCAAATCTTCCTGCAAGAAGTTCCTTGGAATCAGAAACTGACTGGTAACCGTTCGCGACTCGTCTAGGGTGAATACTGCCAAGGCTGTATGTTGCCCCAAAACAACGATATCAAAGGCTGTCAAACGTTGCCTGCTCGGCTCAACATCCAGTGCCACTACCGTACAGCCACTCAGGTCTGTCAGTAGATTAGCAGCTTCTTGCAGAATATCCTCCAGTTTGAAGAATTCCTGATCAAAGGCTTTGACAATCTCATATACCTCATTTTCAGCCAGTTGATCAAAATCCAGTGAGTGTTTTACATAGTACTGAAAACCAGCAATACTTGGCATCCGACCGCTTGAAGTATGAGCCTTTTCAAGCAAACCTTGCTTTTCTAGAGCCGCCATGTCATTACGAATGGTTGCACTGCTAGAGTTAATAGACTCTTGCAAGGCTTTGGATCCGACAGGTTCGTGCGTTTTGGTAAAGATGTCAATAATCAGATTTAAAATATCCTGCTGACGCTCTGTAACCATCTCATCACTCCTCTCTGTCTGATAAATTAGCACTCGATACATTCAAGTGCTAACTTATGATTCTATTATACACCCTTAGAAGAGAATGTCAAGATAAAAATTCAAAAAATTAGCACTCTTTTATCAAGAGTGCTAAAAATCAGTCTGAAGACCTAGAACCCTGCCTTCCATCTACTCGGTATTTACTTTTTAGTCTGAAATAACCATAGATTAGATAAGAAATCATAAAGGCATATAGAGCAAAAATAACAAAGAAAGATTGCGACAGTTCTTCTCGAAACAAACTCATACAAACAACAAAACCTCCTAAGAAAGTAGCTGCACATGAACGAAGTCTATATCGCATAACTTCCCACCTGAGATTATTACTCATATAGACTTGATCCTCTGAAAGTATATCAGAAGCCGATTTACGAAGAATCGAACAAAAACCTGCTCCTATCAATTCCCAACCTCTATTTCTAAAATCTTGCAGTTCATGCTTATATTTTTTAAGAAATCTAGAATCATAGATACGGTAGATGACATCGTCTGGTTGACATTGGTCAAGATAGAACAAACCAAAACGACTAGTTCTATACCTCCAACCTTTCAAATGCATCTCATGTAAATATTCTTCTTTCTTGTCCAAATCAACAATGGTGAAAATCCGAAATTCTACTCTGCTATTCATTGTCTTACCCCAAAATTAGACAACATGCCTAGCGTTATTTATTAGATAATTCTTTCCACTTTTGACTCAATCTCCAAAAAATATAAGAAATCTGAATCGCAAAAACTATCAATAAAACCCAATCTATTATGAAAATCAAAAACACTTCCCAACTGAAAGAACTACCTCCAGTGACAAACTTTGAGAAAAACGGTAGTAGAGCTAAAAAGAGAAGCAAAATAGGAAGCATCCGCATTGTTAAAATCCTTTTGGCATAAAAAAATCTTTATTTAAACGAAAATATTATAGCAAAATTTACGCCAGTTTTTGAACGGCTGATGTAGATATTTTATACTTTCAAAATGTTTAAATGTGATTATTTATTTTTGAAAAATATCTCACCAGCCCGACTGAAAGTGCTTATAGAATGATAATAAGTCGCCTGCCGAAAACAGCGGAAAATAGCGGTGTTATGCGGAGATAATCTGACGCGATGCGAAAGTATATTGCATACTTATTTTCAACAATTTAGCAGAGTATTTTTATAAGTGTGATATAATAGAAGTATAATTTGTTCTGATAGTTTATTTTATGGAGAAGTAGATTTTTAGAATGCGGAGGGTTCAATATGGTTGAGTTTATAAAGTCTAAGAAAGAAATGAGTGAGGAGGATATTAAAGCAAATTTCATCACTCCTGCTATTGTATCCAAAGGATGGAAAAATGGTGAGCATATCGCTTACGAAGAATACTTCACTGATGGTCGAATTGAGGTTAGAGGAGATAAGGCTCGTCGTAAAGAAGGAAAAAAATCAGACTATTCACTGTATTACCAATTTGGAACTCGAATTGCAATTGTTGAGGCAAAGGATAATAAACACAGCGTTCGAGCAGGATTACAACAAGCTATTGAATACGGAGAGATTTTAGATGTTCCATTTGTTTATTCTTCGAATGGTGATGGCTTTATTGAACACGACCGTATCACGAGAGAAGAACGTGAGCTGGAGTTAGACGAATTCCCTACTCGTGAAGAATTATTTTCTCGTATGACGAAGGAAAAAGGATTGACGTACGAAATTACAGAAGCTATCTCAACTCCATACTATACAGACGCCTTCTCAATGAAAACGCCACGCTATTATCAGCAAATAGCTATCAACCGTACTATTGAAACAGTTGCCAGAGGACAAAAACGAGTAATGTTTGTGATGGCAACAGGAACGGGGAAAACGTTCATGGCTTTTCAAATTATTCATCGCCTTCGAAAAGCTGGTTTGGCTAAACGAGTTTTATTCTTAGCAGATAGAAACATCTTAGTAGACCAAACGATGGCTGAAGACTTTAGACCATTCGAAAAGGTAATGACGAAAATTACACCAAAACTTTTGACTGCTCCTGAAAAATTAAATTCTTTTGAAATTTATCTAGGGCTTTATCAGCAACTAACTGGTGAAGATGGAACTGAGACACATTATCAAAAATTTGACAAAGACTTCTTTGATTTAATCGTAATTGATGAAGCGCACCGTGGTTCAGCTAAGGAAGACAGTAACTGGCGTAAGGTGATTGATTATTTCAGTTCTGCGACACAGATTGGGATGACCGCTACTCCTAAAGAAACCAAGAATGCTTCCAATACGGAATACTTTGGTGAGCCAATCTATACTTATAGTTTAAAACAGGGAATAGAGGATGGTTTTTTGGCTCCATATCGTGTTATGAGGGTTAATTTAGATGTGGATGTGGATGGTTATCGTCCAGAAACTGGAAAAGTTGATGCTAACGAACAATTAATAGAAGATAGGTACTACAGCAGGAAAGATTTTGATAAAACCATTGTCATTGATGATAGAACGCAAAGAGTTGCCAAGTTTGTTTCTGATTATATGAAGCAAAGCAATGCACGATTTGATAAAACAATTGTTTTTTGTGTTGATATTGACCATGCCGAGCGAATGCGTGCTGCACTTGTAAAAGAGAATCTAGACTTAGTCCAAGAAGACTATCGTTATGTCATGCAAGTAACTGGTGACAACGCTGAAGGAAAAGCTCAACTGGATAACTTTATGGATGTCAATTCTAATTTTCCCGCTATTGTAACAACGTCTAAATTATTAACGACAGGAGTTAATGCTAAAACATGTCGTTTGATTGTTTTAGACTCTAATATCCAATCCATGACTGAATTTAAACAAATTATTGGTCGTGGCACACGTCTTTATCCTCAAAAGGGGAAAGAATTTTTTACGATTATTGATTTTCGAAATGTTACCAATTTGTTTGCTGACCCTGATTTTGATGGTGAACCAGTGAAGGTTCTGGAAACGGGCGCAAAAACAAACAATGGTACTACACCTGGTTTTGTAAACGAAGGTGGTGACCCAGTAGAAAAATATATCGTTACAGACAAGCAGGTTACCATTCTTAATTCTACTGTTCAAGTATTGGATGAAAACGGGAAACTGATTACCGAAAGCCTGACCGACTACACTCGGAAGAATATCTTAGGTAGCTACGCCACTTTGAACGATTTTATCACAGTTTGGCATACGGCGGATAAAAAGAAGCTTATCTTAGACGAACTTTATAAAAAAGGAGTTTATCTAGATGCTATTCGAGAGTCGGAGGGAATATCAGAACAAGAAATCGATGATTTTGATTTACTCCTAAAACTTGCCTATGGTCAAAAAGAATTAACCAAAACGGAACGTATCAATAAGCTCAAACAAAGCGGATATTTATATAAATATAGTGAGGAAGCGCGTGCTGTTTTGGAAATTTTACTGAACAAATACATGGATAAAGGTATTGGAGAACTCGAAAGCATTGAAACATTAAAACTTCCAGAATTTCAGATATATGGTGGAACCTTCAAAATCATCAATACTTATTTTGGAGATAAAAAACGATATTTACAAGCAATTAAAGAATTGGAGCAAGAGCTATTTACAGTAGCTTAATGAAAGGAAAGTATGTCAATTACATCATTTGTAAAAAGAATTCAAGATATCACTCGAAACGATGCTGGTGTTAATGGTGATGCTCAACGTATTGAGCAAATGTCTTGGTTATTATTCTTAAAAATTTATGATAGCCGTGAAATGGTTTGGGAATTAGAAGAAGACGAGTATGAGTCAATTATCCCAGAGGAATTAAAATGGCGAAATTGGGCTCATGCTCAAAATGGGGAACGGGTATTGACAGGCGATGAATTACTTGATTTTGTCAATAACAAGTTATTCAAAGAGTTGAAAGAGCTTGAAATAACTTCAAATATGCCTATTCGAAAAACGATTGTTAAATCAGCTTTTGAAGATGCGAACAACTATATGAAAAATGGCGTCTTGTTACGCCAAGTCATCAATGTTATTGATGAAGTTGATTTCAAGAGCCCTGAAGATCGTCATTCGTTTAATGATATTTACGAAAAAATTCTTAAAGATATTCAAAATGCTGGGAACTCAGGAGAATTTTATACGCCACGTGCAGCGACTGATTTTATTGCCGAAGTTCTTGACCCAAAACTTGGAGAATCAATGGCAGACCTTGCTTGCGGAACAGGAGGCTTCTTGACTTCGACTCTGAACCGTTTAAGTAGTCAACGTAAAACTAGTGAAGATACCAAAAAATATAATACAGCTGTTTTTGGTATTGAAAAGAAAGCATTTCCTCATCTTTTAGCAGTTACAAATCTGTTTCTTCACGAAATTGATGACCCTAAAATTGTTCATGGAAATACTTTGGAGAAAAATGTTCGTGAATATACGGATGATGAAAAATTTGACATTATTATGATGAATCCACCTTTTGGAGGGTCAGAATTAGAAACAATAAAAAATAACTTTCCAGCAGAATTACGGAGTTCTGAAACAGCTGATTTATTTATGGCTGTCATTATGTATCGTTTGAAAGAAAATGGTCGTGTTGGAGTTATTTTACCTGATGGTTTTCTATTTGGTGAAGGTGTAAAAACTCGCTTGAAACAAAAACTGGTAGATGAGTTCAACTTACATACGATTATTAGGTTGCCTCATAGTGTCTTTGCACCGTATACAGGAATCCATACGAACATTCTTTTCTTTGATAAAACAAAGAAAACAGAAGAAACTTGGTTTTATCGTTTAGATATGCCAGATGGTTATAAAAATTTCTCGAAAACTAAGCCGATGAAGTCAGAACACTTCAATCCTGTTCGTGACTGGTGGGAAAATCGTGAAGAGATTTTGGAAGGTAAGTTCTACAAATCTAAATCATTTACACCTAGTGAATTGGCTGAGTTGAATTATAATTTAGACCAGTGTGGCTTTCCAAAAGAGGAAGAGGAAATCTTAAATCCCTTTGAGTTGATTCAGAATTATCAAGCGGAAAGAGCAACTTTAAATCATAAGATTGATAATGTATTAGCTGATATTTTGCAGTTGTTGGAGGACAAATAATGACACCAGAACAACTTAAAGCAAGTATTCTCCAAAGAGCGATGGAAGGGAAATTAGTGCCGCAAAATCCCAATGACGAACCTGCAAGTGAATTATTAAAGAGAATTAAAGCTGAAAAAGAAAAACTTATCAGTGAAGGAAAAATCAAACGAGATAAAAAGGAAACTGAGATATTTCGTGGTGATGATGGGAAACATTATGGGAAGTTT